>JBBIRG010000056.1:0-1376 GCA_037441945.1 Bacteroidota bacterium
TGTATGGTTCTCCGGATGATATTCCTTTGATCAAATACCAGAAATATTTCAATCCGATGAATTATCTGAGCCATATCGTAAATTTCGCTTTTTTTTACCGCGATCATTCCTGGGAGGTGGCGATTTTCTTTTTCGCTGGATTATTCATGTTCATTCTTGCGAGACACCTTGGATTCAATCAAATCATTTCGTTATGCGCATCGGTCGCCTACATGCTGAATAATTTTATGGTCATGTCGGCGGCGGCCGGTCATGGCGGTAAGTCATTGACCATGGCGTACATTCCTCTGGTGTTGTGGTGCGTACTGCGTTTTTACCGTGATCGCAGTCTGCTGAACTGGTCGCTAATGGGATTTATTTTCGGTTCCTTTTTCATCAATCCCGGGCATACACAGATCCTGTATTACGCGTTTCTGATGCTGGGTATTTATTTTATTTTTTCCGCCGTTGATCTCTGGAAGAGTGATAAGCCGGGAATACTCAAGAACGGCGCCGGATTAGCAACGGCGATGGCGGCCGGGCTTGGTTTCGGGGCGTTAAGCTATTTTTCCCAGTACGTATATTCGGGCGTGACGATGCGCGCGGTACCGCCGGCGTTTGCTGAAACGAGCGAAATGGCCGCCGGCAGCGGTATGACATTCGACTATATAACGATGTGGTCGTTCCATCCGCTGGAATCCGTCACGTTTTTCATTCCTTCGTTTTTCGGGCTTGAAAGTCCCTATTATTGGGGCTGGATGACGTTCACATCGTCGGCCTTCTATATAGGCCTACTGACGATGGTTGCGGCGATCTTCGCGATCATCTACCGGAGAAATCTTTTCACCTGGTTCCTTGTCGCCGTCGCAGCGCTTGCCCTTCTGATTTCGTTCGGGCAGTTTTTCGAGCCTTTCTTCCGGCTGGCCCTTTCTGTACTTCCCTTCTTCGATAAATTCCGCGTGCCGTCGATGATCCTATCTCTGTTCATGTTCTCTTTCTCCCTTTTAGCTTGTTACGGACTGGATTTTCTTTTCAGCGATAAAGAGGAAGACCGGAAAAAAAAGGAAGGTCTGGATAAGAAAATCCTCTATCCGCTGATCGGCGCCGGGGCTCTGCTGATCCTGGTTCTTTTATTCAAAGATGGATTGTTGTCGGTGTTCTCATACCTGGCCGATGGCGATGAAAAACGCTACGCGGCGCAGCAAATCTCCCAGTTGAAGAAAATGCGCCTTGATATTCTGGCCGGTGGACTGATCAAATTCTCTGTATTACTCGGCATTATACTCGCCGTGATTTATTTCCGCCTTAAGGGAAAAATATCCGCCGGACTGTCCCTTCCCCTGCTTTTAGTCACCCTGACCGTGGATATGGTCCTGATCAATAAGCCAGGACTACGC
>JBBIRG010000056.1:1391-4403 GCA_037441945.1 Bacteroidota bacterium
CTGTAGCCGCCGAATTGAAGGAAAACGACGCCATACGGTTTATGAAAAAAGATACCTCACTGTTCCGCATTTTCCCGGCGCATGAACATATCCAGTCAAGTTCAGCCGTATGGGCTAATTTCGGGCTGGAAAATATCGGCGGTTACAGCCCCACCAAAATGCGGATCTATCAGGACATCATCGATTTTTCTTTTTACCAGGGCACGGATAAAAGTTTCCCTGTCAACATGAACATTGTCAACATGCTGAACGTGAAATACTTTGTTGTCAACGGCTATCTTCCGCAGAAAGATGAATTCAAAATCGCGTATATCGATCAAGCCGCCAAACTGATCGTTTACGAAAACCTGAACAGCCTGCCGCGCGCATTTTTCGTAAAAAAAGCGGCGGTTATTCCTGAAAAGAAGGACGTCATTCAAAAATTGAACGCACCCGATTTCAACCCAGCTGAAACAGCTATATTGGAAATCGACCCGGCCGTTAAAATCATTCCTTATACAGCGGCGTCTGCCAACATCACCGAATGGAAAACAAATTTTATCGCCATAGAAACGGAAACCGACCAGCCGTCGCTGCTGGTGCTGAGCGAAATGTACTACCCGCACGGTTGGAAAGCGTTCATTGACGGCAATGAAACGCCGATTTATAAAACCAACTACATCCTGCGTTCCGTCTGCATTCCCAAAGGAAAACACCGCATTGAATTCCGGTTTGAACCTGAGGAATTTGCACTCGGCCAGTGGGTCAGTACAATAACATTTTTCGGAGTAACCGGTATGATGCTGGTACTCGGCTGTATTGCGGTTTACCGCAAGCGAAATATGTTTTTTGGGAAATGACATGATTGAACATATCGCAAAACAAGGGATTTATTCCGATCAAACGGAGATGATTAATTTATCGGAAAATAAAGATCGTCAAGCATCATGATTTTATTTTTCCGCTGGAAACGCTGGATTGCCGCGATCATTTTTTTGTCGGTTTTCGTTTTGGTGTTCAGTTGGTTCATCGGCCACCTGATGCTGACGCGGTCTCTGCCTCAATTATCCGGCACAATCGCCGCTGAAGGAACTAGCGCCGGCGCTGACGTTTCCAGAGACGATTACGGGGTACCGCACATTTACGCTCAAAACGACCGCGACTTAATGTTTCTCCAAGGTTACGTTCACGCGCAGGACCGTCTCTGGCAGATGGATTTTTTCCGCCGCGCCGCATTGGGCGAATTATCCGAAGTGTTCGGCTCCAAAACGCTCGTCATCGACCGCGCCATGCGCACCGTCGGCCTGCACCGGACAGCCCGGATGATCGCCGACTCCATGGATGCACCGACGCGTGAATTATTAAACTCATACAGCGACGGCGTGAATTATTTCCTGTTCACGCACGTGGACAATCTGCCGGACGAATTCGTTCTGGCCGGATACACGCCCCGTCACTGGGAAGCCGAACACTGCGTTGCGATATCACGCCTGATAGCCTGGATGCTGAACATGGCATGGCACGTTGACCTTGCTTACGCAGGTATCATCGACCGCTCTGGATACCGTAAAACGCGCGACATTTTTCCCGACCAACCGCTGGGTTCGCCGTCAATCGTTCCCGGATGGAAAATCAAAAGCCGCCCGATTTACGGAACGTCCGATACAATCGTGACATCAGAAAATGTTTTCGGTATTTCGGAGTCCGTCGCCTGTTTTGACTCTTATCATACGGCTTTACGCGACCTGCTCGGTTTTTCCCACCTGTCATCCGGCAGTAACAACTGGGTCATCCATGGAAGCCGGACCGAAAGCGGAAAACCGCTGATCGCCAACGATCCGCATCTGCCGGTAATGCTTCCGTCCGTTTGGTACGAGAACCGATTGTCCGGCGGTACGTTCGACGTAAGCGGATTCAGCATGCCGGGCATGCCGTTTGTCGTCATCGGGAATAACCGGCGAATCGCCTGGGCTTTTACCAACGGTATGATCGACGAGGCGGATATTTATCTGGAACGAATCCGTAATGAAAAATATTTTTTTAACGGATTCTGGAGATTGATGCCAAAAAGGACTGAACGAATCCGGGTCAAGGATTCCTCCGATGTTGAGCTGTTAGTATACTCCACGCATCGCGGACCGGTTATCAGCGAGATTGTTACTCATCAACCCGGAGACAGCGCCGCTTTATCACTGCGCTGGCTGGGCAATGATTTCAGCGACGAGTTCCGTGCGTTTGCAGCTCTGAACCGTTCACAGAACTGGAATGAATTTCTGCAGGCAGCATCATTTTATCGCGTTCCCGGGCAGAACGCACTGTATGCGGATGTTGACGGAAACATTGGGTACCGGCTTATTGGCGCGATCCCCGTCCGCCGCGACGGCAATTATTTTTCAGTTCTCGACGGCGCCAGCGGCCGATTCGACTGGCGCGGATTCCTGAATGAGGATGAAATACCGTTCCTCTTTAATCCGCCGGAAGGTTACATCGCCACGGCAAACAATCCAATCATCGATGAAAAAAAACAGAAACTATATATTTCATCGTACTGGGAACATGATTCGCGCATACGGCGAATTCACGTATTATTGAATTCCGCGCAAAAACTGTCCAAGGAAGACTGCCGCCGGTTCCAGCTCGACGTGTATTCGCTACATGCCGCAGAACTGCTCCCCTATCTTCTGAACCTTGGCGCAAAAGACAGCCTGATCGTTCCGCTTCCCATGGAACCAGATTCACTCAACCGTTATCAGGAAGCGTACCTTTTGCTGAAACAATGGGACGGACTGATGGATGGTGAAAGCCAGGCTGCGCTGATCTTCAACGTATTTTTCAGCCGACTTCTGGCTAATACTTTTAAGGACGAAATGGGCGATACGCTTTATACCGCGTTCTGCAGGCTGAATAACATTCCGCATCGCGCGCTTCAGTTGATCCTGGATTACAAAAAATCGGCATGGTGGGATGATATTCATACGAAAGATATTGAAGAAACGCGCGATGACATCTTATTCCGTTCATTCACGGAATCGG
>JBBIRG010000056.1:4418-9702 GCA_037441945.1 Bacteroidota bacterium
TTGCAATACGGGCGTTCTCCAGCGGGATGGTTCTCGAAAAATCCGGTTGTGATCGAGTTCCGCCACCCATTCGGAGAAGTGTTTCCTTTTAACTATTACTTTAATACCGGCCGGTATCCCGTCAACGGGAACGCAACAACAATCAATAAATCAGAATATGATCTGTCATCCGATCGTTTTACGGTTAAGGTCAGCCCATCGTTCCGGCGCATCACCGATATTACGGATATCGGCATTTCCTACAGCGTAATTCCCTCCGGACAAAGCGGGCAAGTCATGAGCGATTGGTATTTTGACCAGTACCCGTTATGGGCCGCAGGACAAATGAAAACAGTTGCGATGAGGCGCTCCCCGGCGGTAAATCTCAGGAATCATCTGAAATTCATCCCAAAATAAAAGGATATCACCATGAATGAAACCAGCCGAATCGGTTTCGGATTTGACGTTCACCGACTTGTGGAAGATCGAAAATTGATTCTCGGCGGCGTGGAGATTCCATTTGAAAAAGGGCTGCTGGGACACTCGGACGCGGACGTGATCGTCCATGCCGTTTGCGACGCGCTGCTCGGAGCTCTGGCGCTAGGCGATATCGGAAAGCATTTTCCGGATTCCGATCCGCATTATAAGGATATCGACAGCCTGAAACTTCTTTCGCATGTCGGCGGACTGCTGCTAAGGCACGGATACGAAGCTGTGAACATCGACGTAATGCTGATCCTGGAACGGCCGAAAATAGCTCGGTATGTCCAAAGGATGCGGGAAAACATCGCGGGCGCGCTGAATATTGATTTCGGACGCGTTTCGGTAAAAGCGACGACTTCGGAAGGCATCGGATTCACGGGCAAAGGCGAAGGCGCCGTTGCTCAAGCCGTCGCGCTGATCGAGAAGAAATAAAAAAAGCAGTCCGCAGACTGCTTTTAGAAAATATTTCTATCTTATCATTTCAGTCGTGTGTTTTTGGCAACGACCACGATCCCTTCCGGCGTGACTGTAAACATTTTTTTGTCCTCTTCAGCGTCATAACCAACTTCAAAATCCTCCGGAATTTCCACGTTCTTGTCGATGATGGCTTTACGCACCTTCGCGCGTCTCCCGATCGTCACGTTATCGAACAGAATCGAATCCTCGACTAGGGAATAACTGTGCACATGCACATTCGGCGAGAGGATAGACCGAAGAACTTTACCGCCGCTGATGATGCACCCGCCGGAGACGACCGAATCAAGGCAAACACCAGCGCGCCCGCTCCCTTGGAAATCGCTGAACACGGTTTTCGCCGGCGGATACTGACCCTGCTCGGTATGGATCGGCCAGTCAAAATCGTACAAGTTGAACACCGGCGATACGGTGACCAGATCCATGCTCGTTTCGTAATAACTGATTAACGTCCCGATATCACGCCAGTAGGGTTTGTCCTTCTTGTTGAGGTCCTCAAAATTATAGGCATAAACGCTGTACCCACTGAGCATGGACGGAATCACATTTTTGCCGAAATCATGATGAGAATCTTTTTTCTTGGCGTCTTCGATCAGGACATGCGCGAGTGTTTTGGCGTTAAAAATATAAATGCCCATGTTAACGTAGCAAGAATCCGTCCTTCCAGGAATCGTTTTAGGTTCTTTGGGTTTTTCCTGGAATTCGACGATGCGGTGATCGGTATCCACGGCCATGACGCCGAACTGATGAGCCAGTTCTTTTTCGATTTCTATTCCGGATACTGTAAGATCGGCTTTTTTATCGATATGATACTGCAGCATCCGCAGGTAATCCATTTTGTAAATATGGTCGCCGGAA
Source organism: Bacteroidota bacterium (assembly GCA_037441945.1). Lineage (GTDB taxonomy): Bacteria > CLD3 > CLD3 > SB21 > JBBIRG01 > JBBIRG01. The sequence continues at coordinate 6,213 of JBBIRG010000056.1, forward strand.
AGAATCACGACATAATCAGGAAGCTCGTCCTGAAGCAGGTGCAGGTTCTGGAACACGGCGTCGGCAGTTCCCTGGTACCAGTGATTCGCCGTCCGGAATTGCGGAGGCATGCAGTAAATGAATTCGCCCATTTCGCCGTTCAGGAAACTCCAGCCTTCGCGAATGTGCGTATCGAGTGAATGGGATTTGTACTGCGTGATCAGGTAAATTTTCCTGAACCCGGAATTGATGACATTGGAAAGTGTGAAATCGATGATCCGGTATTTGCCCCCGAAGGGAACGGCGGGTTTCGAACGGTCCTTGGTCAGGGGATAGAGGCGTTCACCCTGTCCTCCGGCCAGAATAATCGTAAGCGTTTTTCTGAAAAGCGAAGATGAAATAACCATATATGTACCCCAGTTGTTTGACTTCGAAATGTCGGTAAAATCTAATCAAATCGTTTTTAAAGGGCAATAATTTTTTGAGGTTTGTCATTTTCCGGAAAAAATTAGCCAAACAAATTTTAACAGAGTCAGTCTCGCCGGTTTTTTCTTTCAAGATCCAGCAGGTATTTTTTCCGCCACAACCCCCCGCCGTAACCCGTTAACCGGCCGTCGGCGCCGATCACCCGGTGACAGGGTATGACAATTGCTATCCGGTTGTCGCCGTTTGCACGCGCTACAGCACGCACAGCCTTTGTATCGCCCACCGCTTCGGCCTGTTCCGTGTACGAACGGGTTGTACCGTAGGGTATTGTCATCAGTTGACTCCAAACTTTGCGCTGAAAATGCGTCCCGCGAATATCCAGAGGCGTTTTAAATGCTTTCAGCCTGCCGTCGAAATAACGGGTCATTTCTTCGCGGATTTGAATCATGTGGTCATTGCTTCCCTGCACCAATTCAGCCCGGTATAATTTCCGGATCAGCGCGCTCTCGGTTTCAAGCATACGGCGGTCGAGGAATTCCAGCAGGCAAAGTCCATTTTCAGTAGCGCCGGAAATCATCGGTCCCAAAGGGGTGGACAGTTGCATGATAAAAATTACCCCGGCGTCGGCATTGCCTGACGGATTGACCTTCATTTGCTTTTGAAAGGCGCCGGTGAAACCGCTGACCGATTTATAACCTGTATTGTATGCCGTTTCCAGCACGGTATCGCCGTCTCTCAATCGCCCAAACGCCTTTCCCACTCGGAGGGAACGAAGAAACGCCTGAAACGTCATGCCATGATATTTGTTAAACCATCTCCGCACACCGGCCGGATCAAGGCCGCGATCGCGCAAGTCCTGATCCCTCAAACGATAGAGTTCATGCGTTTCGACGTCTTCAAGCAGGCGCTGAATCTCCGGAGGCGCTTTCGCCGCGGTTTCCAGAGGACGGCATTTTTTGCATGGGCGGTAACCCGCAAGCAGCGCTTCCCTGACAGTTGAGAAATACTCTACGTGTTCCGCTTTCGGTTTCCGCGCATGACAGACGGGACGGCAGAATATTCCGGTCGTCGTAATGCCCGCAAAAAATATCCCTTCATAGGATTTGTCTTTATTTAACATTGCCTGATACATTTCTTCACGGCCTGGCGTCATCAAGGTATTTCCTTTGCGCGTGTTCGGTTACCAAAGATTAACTTAAATTCACAAAAAATGCCAACCGATTATTGAACAGGCAATTTTTTTTTTCAAAATACGTTAAAAACTGCGCTTATGAATAGAATTTATACCCATTGGGTATTTCTAAAAACGACAGAGACTTCACGTTGAGTAATCGAAACGTTTGTTATTATTGATTTCATTTTCATGTTTCGACTAAATTCACCATGAATTATTAAGTTTTTAGAGATCCCCTATTGCTATTTGCAAATATTGAATATGCAGTAATCGGCACTGAATGAATCAGCGATTTTAACATATCGGAAGAATATTTTAAAACTACGGATAATTTTTTTTCACCGGAAAATGATAATATTTTCGTCATTATCCGATGGCTGTTTTCCGTAATCATCGTCCGTTCCGAATCGTGAGTGGGACTTCCGAACTGCCCGCTGTCGTCACTGAAAACCGGCAATCCTGCAAGATTGATCGTATCTTTCCGGATGCCTTTGAAGGTTTCTCCCGCCTTTCCGATACGGAATGTGATATCACCGCATATCCGATCCATGTCATACGAACGGACCGACAACAAAGAACGGATTGAAATCAGGTTATTGAAATCAACGATGTTATTCACCTGGTATAAACCCTTGCCCTGTAATATTCTGCGGATCAGCGCCTCGGGCGACACGCGGCACCGGGACGGATCCTTACCGCATTTTTTGTAAAACCCCTGCTGTCAGCGATTTCAGGTAATCCGGCGAGTTCTTCGATTTTATATTTCCCGGACACCGCCCCGCATTCCCGTTGGATTGCTTCCCATAATGCCGCATCGGATTTTATTACTTCCGCTTCATATTCCATAACGCCGACCGCCGTATCCGGGCAGAACGATTTGATTTCTGGACTGATAAAAAAACGAATCATCTGTTTATTCTAATGTATCGTTTCTGTTTCATCTTTCTAACCAGGACAAGCTAGAACAAAAAAGGATTTTAACCGCAAAACGCGCATAGGAAGAAGCAAAGACCGCAAAGATAAATTTATAAATAGTGAACCACGCTTTTTATTCTATTTTTAAATTGTTACTCTTTACAAATAGTCCTTTGCGTTCTTGGTTTGCTTTTCTTCGCGTTTCCTCGCTGAAAGGTTTTCTTTAACAGCAAACACAGAGAAAATTTAAAGAAAAGAAAAGAAAAAACCATTTCAAAGACAAAATAAAAATATTGGTAACGGTTTTTTAATTTACGTACTTAGCGTAATTCTTAGCGGTTAAAATATCCTGCCAAAAAACCATGAAATTAACTCGTAAGGTACTAAGCGGCTATTAGATAACGGACTGTTCGCGTGATTCTGTCCCGCGCCAATTGGCAGTTGTATCAACCGGGGTGTAACAAATAAACGATAATTTTTCGATTTGCCCGGCCGACTGACAGTACAGAATGTGTGTAACTTGTACTAATCCCAAAAGAAAGCCTGATAACGGATTCGTCCGTTCTTTCATTTGCCTTTCAAATCGCTGGATTATTATTTCCTTAGGTTCGATATTCTAATTATTAATAGTCTCATAATTAAAACGACAATGATTGAATCATTAATTTGTTAATTTGTTCAACCCCCATCAATTAGCGTGGAATGCCGGAAAAAAATGATGATACAAGATTTCTCGCCCGATTGTCCTTCGATCCCGACATCCTCCCATCTTGATGTATCGGATTTCTGGACATGTATAGGGACTCGGGACAGACATAGGGCTCGAAATGACACAGAAAAGGGTTAATGTACCAGAGCCTTACTATTTTTTGAATGAACGCCTACCCTGTGTCATTTCGATCCCGATGAAATCGGGAGAGAAATCTTGCATTTATGCATTGACTCATGGGCTCATAATGAATCAACAAGACGCTTTCGAATCACAAATTGTATTAT
>JBBIRG010000057.1:0-9672 GCA_037441945.1 Bacteroidota bacterium
TTGCCTGAGCGGAAACAACCGACGAGGCTTTATTCGGATCTTCCTCTTCTTTCGGCTTTTCAATATCTTCCAGTAATTTCGGATCAACTTTCATAACCTGACCCAGCTTTTTCAAAAGACGCGAGCTCATCACCGCCGCAGGGGGCTTTTTAGGCTGTGAGGCCATGTAGAGCAATGGTCCGTAAAAAAGGAGCAAGGTTATAAAAAATATCGATATGATCCGCTTATCCAGTGATTTCCAGAAATCCTTCTGAAATTCTTTAGGAAAAGCGACAATCCGTATCTCTCGGGTCGCGCCGGAAACCCTTCCGCCCGGAGGAGCTGCCGAGGACTGATAATTCCCGGATTGTTCTTTGAATTGATTCATTTCAGACCTCCCGAAGAAACATAAATGCTCTTCTGTTATTGATCCCTGTTTCTTAAATTTCCGCGCTTACCCAATTATAAAACATCCTGCATATTTGCCAGACCGCCCATCAGGCGCAGGTTTGAAAACTGATTCCTACCGCAGGTAAAGACTATTTTCAGCAGAATATTAAAGGGCATTTGGCTATCGCCATAAACGATCAGTTCTTTTTTAAATTCAATGCCGAATTTGTCTTCAAGTTCCATCGCCTTATTCGCTTCTTCTTCCAGTTTTTCAGCCAGTTCGGCGATCATATAGGTGTTTTTTTGCGCCTGTACACGGTCCACTTCGGCGACGGCATCCTTGTTGAAAAAGATATGGGCCGAAGATACGCCGATCACAAGCGATTTCTTGGGTTTGTTTTTCGCGAGAATTTTAGGAGGCTGAAGACCTTCGGATTTTGTCGCTAACGCGCCGGTCGTGGAGAAATTGATCAAAAGGAACAGCAACATGATGGTTAACATATCCATCAGCGAGTTCATGTTTAGCGTGCTTTTCTCTTCACGTTTATTTTTTTTGGCGGCTGAAGGCTTGAATGCCATGACCAGACTCCTTTAATTATAAATTGTCTATATAATGATCTTACCCACGCCGATATTCTGAAACCAGGGCTGTGTAACGGTTATGCCGGTTGAGGGATCTCTCAGTGTTTTTGTGGCGCTCAAGCGGATAAAATCCATTGTCGTAACAATCACCTGATATTCAATGATATCCTCGGCTGTGATGATGATCGTGCGATCATCTTCGAAGTTCTTGCCTTCTATGGATTTTGTGATTTTCGCCAGTTTTCCCTTGAGATTCTCGAAATCATGCTTACCGTCGGCTCTCTTCGGTACGGTCGGGCCAGCGCCGGCTTCACCGCCGAGAATTGCCGAATTGCCCGCAATCGTGATCCCCTTTTCAGTAATGATGAGTTTCAACCCGATTTTGGGTTTTTCATCCTTGGGTTTGTCCTTACTGTCCTGGCTGGAGGACGGACCGCCGGATAACTGGGGTAGATTCAATTCGATAAAGGTGTTCTTTACCATTTCGGAACAACTCAGCAGAAGCGGAATCAGGATGCACATCATGTTCATGATGGGGCGCAAATCCAGTTCCGTACTTTCTACCTTGATGCTTCTTCGAGCTGATGGTTTAAAAGCCATAACTCAAATCCTTTATAAAAAATTTGTTAAAAACCAAATTCAATACCGTTTTATTTCAGTAAACCTATCAATAATCGCAAAATAAATTACTGATAAAACTGAATTAACGGCTCTGGACTAACAAGTTGATCAGTTTGACCATGTGTTCGTCCATTTCATCAATGATTTTCGCCGTTTTTGCGGTAATAACCGTATAAACAATGATTGAAGGAATAGCGACTGTCAGACCCCACAGGGTCGTCATCATAGCGGCGGAAATACCGGCGGCGAGGAAGAGAGCTTTTTTGTCTTCGGGCATGGTGGGGCTTCCGACGGCGGCGAATGAAAGGATCAAACCATACACCGTCCCCATAAGGCCGAACAAAGTCGCAATGTTCGAGAACATAGCGAGAAAACCGGAACGTTCAGTCAGTTTCGGTATAATTTCGAGCGTACCTTCGTCCACGGCGTTCTGCACGGCGCGGAAATCAAGCTGTCCGCCTTCCTTTTCTGCGGCGCGCTTTAAACCGGCGAGCACAACGGAGGGCAAGGCTTTATCCTTGGCGGTTTCACACAGCGCGATCGCTTTTTTCAGGTTTCCGCCGGCCACCAGCTTGCGGATTTCCGCCATGAATTTCGGCGCGTCGACATTGGAGCGCACAAAAATAAAATACAAACGCTCAATCATGATGGACAGGGACAATACAGCGATAAAAGCGATAATCCACATATACATGGACGCTTCTACTTCCCACTTAAACGCTTCAAAAAATTTCGTAAAGAACTGCGCAACACCGCTTTCTTCCTCAACCGGCGCCGCGCCTTCTCCGGTTCCGCCTTCCTGCCACAGCAGAATATTGGAGTGAGCATACACTTCCGACGTCATAGCCGTCGACATCACAGCAAACATCAGCATTGATAATACAACGCCCAGCATCCCTAATGTCAAATACCTTTTCATGAACGAAACCTCCTGTTATGTTCAAGATGAAAAAAGAAATTAACTATTCTGAACATGTGATTCAATAAAAAAAAAGAACAGATGGCATTCAAAAGAAAACCACAATTAATATACACGCTCAAAAATCAAATGCAAGCAATTTTCGTGTCCGGAAGCTCATTTAATTTCTTTTGCGTTTGATAATCCGGTCGATTTCCCCGAGATCAACCCTGCCGGGATCGAGCAGTTCGTATTTTTCAAATAGGATCGATTCCAGATAACGTTTTTTTATATCTGGAATAAACGATTTTTGCCCGATGACTTTTTCAATCTGCGGCGGCATTCGCTGGAAAAACAGTGAAACTCCGGGTCCTTCCACTTTACCCTTGATGGTGGTTTTACCGAAGATCGTGACGATATCGCCGGTGGGCTTATAATACACAACGAGAATCATTCCCCTCGCCGCTTCTTCCTCCTTAACTTCATAGAATCTCGGATCGGGCGGCTGATGGGTCTGCACGACCACGACAATTTCTTCACCCTGTTCATTGAACATTGTTTCCATGTCGGGATGCTTGATTTCCTGCGCCTGAATGAAATTCAATCTCATCAAACCCAGCCCCAGTATAAACAGGAGCGAAATATAAATTCTATTCATACACAACTCCTTTATTATCGCGTCGTCATCACGCGCCCCCGGCGGACGAGCGCTTTTTGCAGTGTTTTACGGTCCGGCATGGCCGGTTCGGCAAATTCGGCAGTGGCATCCTCCACTTCCGTTGCCTGAATAAAAATACGGATGCCGTGATGTTCTTTCCTGGATGCGTTATCGCGCACTAATATCGCAAAAACATTTTTACCCTGAACCAAATGCTCGGAAAACAAGTCGGTTATTTCCAACGAATCGCCCTTTGTATCTTCGGGCTCAGCCATTGCCGTGTTCAGAAATACGCCGTTCATATAAAACTCGTAATAACCATCGCAGGCGATATAAACCTTGCCGCTCTGCGGAACGCCGGGAATATTGAACTTGAACCTGAAATATACGATGTTCGTAGTATCCAGCTGCCGCTTGATCTGTTCCTGGGTTAGAATCCGCCTCTGAAAAGTATCTTGTAAAACCTGGAAATCGGAAATTGTCATTCCCTTATAATAAAAGGATTCAACTTTATCTTCCAGATCACTTTTCTTTTTGATGGTTGCCGCGGTATCGGTTTTTGTTTCGCCGTTTGTTCCGGTTCCGGCTGTATCGGCCGGCGTACCCGCGGAATCAATCCGTTCACCGATTCCTGTTTTATCAATGATTATTTCTTTCTTCTTAACCACTTCCGGCAGCGTTGGAATCTGATAGGTCTGCCCGATGCCGAGCCATAACGGGTAGGACTTGTTCAAATCGAGTATTTCATGCCGAACAATGGCGGAAGCTGGCGGAGGAGCTGCGGGATACCAGGAACGGTCATTGAAATTGCCGGTCTGCCAGATGCCGTCATAAACGTTGGAGGAGAGCCAGTCGTCGTAATTGGAAGCGTAGGAATACGTAGTTGTTTTCAGTTTCAGCAGTTTGGCGTAATATTCGTCATACTTGCCGAGAAGCGCCAGGATTCGCTTTGCAAAAACATCATCGGTCTTGGCTATATTTTCGCCTTCAGCTCCGTTTGGATCCTGAACCAGAGTCACCAATCCCAGATCGACGCAGGCGTTAAAGGCTTCGGTCAGCACCGTCCGGGCGTTTTCACGGCAGAATCCGATTATCTGCCCGTAGGTATCCATCGCGTCGGAATAATGAGCGAAGTCATCTTTGTCCTCATTAGCGAAAAATATTTCCTGGTATTTTTTATTGTAATAATCAGCCGTATCCGCCGCCTGATAGTTCATACTGGCAAAATCATAGGCAAATACAAGTTCTTCGCGAAGGATCTGCCGGGCATCTTCATCAAACATGTTGTTGTCTTTGGCTTCAGTAATCGCCTGAGTATAAAGCTTAACGGCCTGAGCGCTGAAATTCGGAGCGTATTGCGTCACAAATACGTTGATCTGCGCGGGCAGGTCGTAAAAAATATCCCAGAAGCCTTTTTTGGTTTTGGGATCGACAAAATTCTGCCCTTTCGAAGTAACCATCCGGTAATAATCGGATAGAGAATTATATTTTTCCATAACTGTAAACGAAAGACCAGCCAGTTCGGAAGGCACAATGCCTGAAATTTTGACAATATTTCTCCGGCATTCATTCGAATACTTATCGCTTATTCCGAGCGAATCCGCCTCGCGGAGGGCGAGTTTAAATCCGGCTATCGCCTCCTTTGAGGCGGGTGCAACTAACTGGGATAAAATTCCCTGTTTTTCGGCGACGTAATCAATTGATCCGTGTTCGGCGATAATCGGAGCATTCAAATAGGTTTCAAGAATCAGTTTATTGGAATTGGCCATGCTGTAAATAATTCTAGAAATCCTTGACTTGGACAGGTCTCGGAAATACAGCGCCAGTTCTTTCTGCCGTTTGAGAGAAAATTCTTTTTCCTTCGCGGTTCGTCCATCGATGATCTTTCCGATAATGACGGCCGCCGAGTCCTTGTTTTTGATTCGCTTGTAGATTGAATCGGCGATTGCCTTTTCCTCATCCGCCAGGCGTACCATTGCCTTTTCTAAGAAATCATAGGAGTTTTTATATTCGCTAACGGCTCCGCGGTACGCATTGGACGCGCCTTTATAGACGTCTTTCTGGGCTAATACCTGTTTGGCCAGGTTCTTTTTGTCAAACTTGAATTCCTTATTCTGAAGGGCGTCGCCGAACTGCTCACGGACAAATCCCCGGTAATAAGCCGCTTCATAAGTCCGTATCTGAGCCATCTCAGTTATTCTTTCGTATAATTCAATCAATTCTTTTACCAGCCCCAGTTTTTTGTCTTCTTTCTGCTCGACGTTCGGCATTTTGAGATCAAGTTTGGTGAACTCTTCATATTTGAGTTTACCGAGTTCGTAGAGGGCTTCGGATGAAAAGAACCGGTTATAGTCCAGTTTCTGGCGTTTCAGGTCGTCGCTTTTCCGTTTAGCCTCATTAAAAGCCGTAATGGCCTCCACCCTGCGGTTTCTGCTTAGGTGATTTATGCCGATACGGTAGAACGATTCCACGTTCCGCTTGTCGTTCGGATACGTCCGCGCAAAAGCTTCATATTTTTTGTAAGCCTGTTCTTCCTCGTTGACCTTGAAAAGTAACTTAGCGATGCCGTAGTCCATTTCCTGGGTGTATTCGGACTTCGGATAGAGGCGAACGAATTTTTCACTCAAACGGATGGCTTCATAATTGAGGCGCTTAGCGCCGACCGAATCGTCCACCAGTTCAGCCCGGTTGGCGGCCTGCTCCATATAATATTCTGCGTTATACATAACGATCATCGCGTTAATCTTGCCCTCGTCTTCCGAGAAGTTGGGATACCGGTCGACAATCCTTTCGCTGACTTTTGACGCGCTTTCAAATTCTTTCATTTCCGCCATCAGGTACTGCACGTTATACAGGGCATTCGGCGCATATTTATTGTTCGGAAAGGTATCGGCAAATGCGGCATAATTGGTAACGGCGCGTTTTAATTCTTTGGATTTCACGTATTCGTCGGCGGCGTTATACAGAGAGGTTGCCACGTCTTCCTGCTTGGCATAATTCAGGCGTCGTCCTTCCGCAAATGCGCGCTGATATTCGCGCGCGGCTTTGGCCGGTTCTTTTCTTGCCCTGAAATCGTCGGCGTGACGGAATATCGAAACGAAGATCACCTGAACGGCGTTCGCCTTCTGTTCGTTGGTGGACGTCGGATTTTCATAGATTCGCCGGGCGACAATTTCTGAACTGCGGAAATCTTTCCGGTCGTAATACGTCTGCATCAGGTAACGTTCGGAAACGTTCACCTTGTCGCTGAAGGGATAGCGGTTGACGATCGTATTGAAGTACTGGCTTGACCGCCGGAAATTATTATGGTCATAGTAAATGGCTCCCGCCTGCGCGAGGAAATCCGGCGTTCGCTTTCCCGGCTTTCCCATCTTCGGTTCGGGATTCTCCAGCGAGTCAACCGGATACATCTGAACCGTATCGGGGAACAGGCGGGCATAATTATCGATGGCGTCAATAAGTTTTTCCTCCGAGGGCATCAGCGGCAGAACGCTGTCGCTTGGTATATCCGAAGGCTTTTTGAACGGGGCTTTTTTGTAAAGCGAATCCGCGATGATATAAGCATTGATGGCCGACTGGTAACGGTAGGTATCAAAGGGATACGTCGTCGCCACTTTGATGTAATTTTCATAAGCGGAATCCAGCAATCCGAAGAAATTGTACTGGATCAGCGCAAGGTTATAGTGAAATTTGTAAGCAAACGTATCGACCGGGAAATAACTGATAAACTGTTTGCTGTAGATCATCGCTATACGCCAGTTTTCTTTATCCATGGTAATCTGGGCTTCGTCATAGTAATACAGGATATTATCCACGAGCACGTCACGCGCCAGTTTATTACCGTAACGGATCTGCTCCTGATCGGTCTGAACCAGCGACCATTCGCTGTTCGGTTTGTAGGCTTCGTATAATTTAAAACGGTGCACGATCATGCTGTCGCGGAGGGATTTCTTTTTCCCCTGATCGGTGACGCCGTTGAGCAGTCGCTCATAAATATCAATCACGCGTTTCTGGGCATAAGGCGCCCTCCAGTTCATAGGATAGGATAAGATCATCTGGTTATAAGCAAAGGTCGCGAGGGTATCTTTTTGCTCGAGATAATAGGATTCGCCAAGCGCCCAGATGATCTCCGGAGCGTAACGTTTCTCTTTCAGTTTGGCTTCATCGATATACTTCTGAATCAGACGGTAACCCCCATCGTTTGTGCCCATGGCCATATCGATTTGTTCCGCCCAGCGGTTGAAACTGATTCCGATATAGGTAATCGCCTCAACGTCCAGTTCCTGTGGCGCCAAATTGTACCGTTTGGCGGAATCAACGTCATCCACCAGATAAGTGAAATAACTGATCGCCTGAGGGTAGTTGCTCAGGCGGTAATGCGTCCAGGCCAGCTGGTAAACAGCTTCCTGAAATCGGGCGGACTGGGGATAGTCAAGCACCTTGCTGTAATTCTTGATGGCTTTGTTCAGGTCGTCATCCCCGCCCTTAGCAAAATAGTAAGCACCGATTCGGTTATAGGATTCGGCGGCATACTTGCTGTCTGGAAATCTTCGGGCAAGGTCTTCAAAGTATTTCAGGGCTTCCCGTTGTTTCTTATTTCCTTCATTTTCCCAAACGCGTTTTTTGTTATCGTCGTCCTCATTCAGCGCCCTTGTTTTCAGCTGCTTGCCTTCCTGCTCCCGGATATACGCTATGTTATACATCGCATCGACTACATAAGGGCTTTCGGGGAAATTATCGATGAGCTGCTGGTAGGTGCGGGCCATGTCGGCATAGTCCATTTCAGGATCTTCCAGCAGAACTGGTGGTGAAAGCTGGTTTACCGCGTCCTCGATCTCCTTTTCGTTCTTACCCGCCCCGGCCAGTTTGTATCGGTACGTTTCCTTTTCTTCGTCATTTTTCTTCAGTCGCCTGACATTTTCCTGATAAACCGAATCGAGTTTCAAAACATGCTGATCCTCCAGTACACTGAAGAGGTATTCCGCCCTCTGAAGCAATACCAGGGCCGTGGTTGCTGAACTGCGGTCATGTTTCTCTAAATATTCCTTGCTCTGCCGCAGACCCTTATCCAGCAGCTGAAGTCGTTCGCCCTCCAGCTTGGATTTTTTATGCTCAAGTTCTTCTTTCAGTTGAAGCAGATCCTCGCTGGATACCGTCTCAAGCGCCGAGGAATCTCCTCCTCCGCCCGAGCCGAACTGAGCCTGTGCCGGTAACGCAACCGCAACGGCCACATACGCCAGAAAGAGTATATACAAAAAGCGCGTAAAAAGACTCATAAGGCATTTCCTATGTAAATGGGTATTCATCCAAATTATGCGAATTTTTTTATGTGTCTCAAGCCGGCAGGCATCGTAGGCCTAAAAAAGATGGCTTCAAATTTGTAAAACCCAAACCCGTATTTATCAATCCGTTTGATTTCAATATCTGAATTTTCCGGAATAAACGGATACAAAGAGCTCTCAAATCCGGGCTCTTCCTTATCGGCGTCAACGGAGGACGTATCAGAAACGCTTCCTTCATCAGTCTTGATTTTTACTGAATCCTTCGCGCCTTTCATTTTGTCTTTTGAACCTGACGATGCGCTGTCCTGGCCGGTCTCGCCGGTCCCGAATTCATCGCTTGTTTCATCCATGAAGAAATCATCTTCGGTTTGTTCTTCGGCCTTTTTGGCTTTTTCCTTTCCTTCCAGAGTATCGACAACCGTTATGACCTCCAGGGTCATGTCTTTATATTGGAACGGATCATCAACTGGCACTTCGCTTTCTTTGCCTTCAAAATATTCCTTATCAAAAAACTGTTTCTGGGAAGACCGCATTTCCTTGAGCTCTTTATCCCGGATTTCCTGTTCTTTCAACATGATTTCTTCTTCCAGCTTTGCGATCTTGTGTTCATAGTTTTTTCTTCGGGTGATTAAAATGTTGTCGATCTGGGTAATAGCGCGGTTGAGGTCCTGGATATTTTCGCTTTTAGTCGTGTTGATCACGTAGGTAATATTGTTTTTTCCATAAATCGCAAAATCGCCCCACGAACTGAGATCGGTGTAGCTCTCAATCATCGGCTGGAGGCCAATCATCATTTCATATTCACAGATCTGGTTGTAAATATCCATCAGCCGGTTTTTGTAATGGGCCAGACGGAGTTTTGACTCTACGCGGTTTTGCTGTTCGGCCTGCTTGACCAACTGGTCAATCACTGACATCTGATAAAGCACCTGCTCTTTTTCCCTGCCTGCTTTTTCCCTCAGAATGTTCATTTTTTTGTTGCGCGCATCTATTTCGCTGGTAATACGCGCCTGCCGGTGCTGGGTAAAATAGGCCTCCAGTTCGATGTTGTTATAATTGTCGAATCCGACCGAAGCGAATTCACTGCCTACAATTTCTTTCAGCGATTTATCCACATAATGCGTACCGGCGATTTTCTTCAGCGTTTTAAGGTCCAATATACCGATGGAATTGATCCAGGCTTCATGTTCGGTGAGTTGGACTAAAGCTAGGTTGTGTTCGCGCAGCTGCGCCTCGAGGCGTCCCGTTTCGTCGGCCTGGTT
>JBBIRG010000058.1:0-9656 GCA_037441945.1 Bacteroidota bacterium
TTCCGGAAAAACAAAAACGCCGGAAAATCATCCATAGCCACGATTCGGACGGTAGATTTCTCAGGGTCGGCCAGGAAATTCTGGTTCAGATTATCAAAGAACCAATATCCACCAAAGGAGCCCGTGTCACTTCCGAGATTTCCATTCCGGGCCGGTTCACCGTATTGATTCCCAACAATCCCAACGAAATGATCGGCGTTTCGCGCAAAATCAATCATATTCAGGAACGCAAACGCCTGAAGCGGATCGCTCAGGAAATTAAACCCGCGGGATTCGGACTGATTATCCGGACAAATGCCGAGGACAAAGAAGAAAATGTCCTTCGCCAGGATATTGAACAATGTCTCCAGAGCTGGAACGAACTTGACCGGAAAGCCAAGACCATGCGGGCTCCGAGCCTGGTCTATAAGGACATGGAAATGGTCTCCAGCGTCATCCGCGACCTTTTTTCAAACGACGTTCACCGTGTCCTGATCGACAATAGAAGCCTGTTCCGGCAGATTCTTCAGTACGTTCAGAGTTCCTCGCCGCAGCTGACAAAGAGGATTGAATATTATCACGCCCGGAAACCATTGTTCGACATGTACAATATCGAGCAGGATATTCAGGCTTGCACGGAAAAGAAAGTTTTGCTGAAAAACGGGGGCTACATTATAATTGAGCATACAGAGGCGCTGGTGTCGATTGACGTGAACAGCGGCAAATACATCGGCCGGGCATCGTATGAGGAAAACGCTCTGGCGGTGAACCTCATGGCGGGACGCGAGATCACGCGGCAGCTGCGGCTCCGGGATATCGGCGGACTGATCGTGATCGATTTCATCGACCTGCGCGATGAAAAAAACCGGCGCCGGCTTTTCGAAGATATGAAACGCGAATTGCGGAGAGACCGCGCCAAATTCAGCATTCTTCCGATGGACGAATACGGCCTGATCGAACTGACCCGCGAACGCGTCCGGCCAAGCATCTTATTTGCCATCAATGAACCCTGCCCCGCCTGCGCCGGAACCGGATGGATCGCGAAACGCTCTACGTTCATCAACAAGATCGAGCGCTGGATACGGCGCTATAAACAGGATCACCGGCTTTTCTCGCGCGTCCGCATCACCATGCATCCCGATATGCTCGAACTGATCGGCGGAAAAATCCGCCGGTTCTTCTGGAAATACCGCGTCTGGGTCACGCTGGTCCCCGAGGATGAAATGCGGATCGACGAGTTCCGCGCGGTCAATTCAAAAGGCGACGACATCACCGACCCCTACCTGCAATAAATCACGGACGCATGTTTCTTCATCCCGACATCATCTACGGCCCTGTACGGTCACGCCGGCTGGGCTTATCGCTCGGCGTCAACCTGCTACCCGCATCGAGGAAAGTATGTTCGTTTGAATGCGTTTACTGCGAGTGCGGCTGGACGGACCGCTCCGTTCAGGGCGCATTTCCGGAAGTCCGCGCGGTCTTGCTGGAACTGGAAAACACTCTCCGTGAACTGCGCGGGCAGGAGTGGATTCCTGATCACATCACCTTTTCCGGCAACGGCGAACCCACGATGCATCCGGAATTTCCGGAAATCATCCGGCAAACCGTGCGTCTGAGGAACCAATGGTTTCCCGATACGATCATTGCCGTATTCACCAACGGCATCACGCTCACCGACCCGCCGGTGCGGGAAGCCTTATTGCTCGCCGATAAACGCATAATCAAACTTGACGCCGGATCCGAATTGATGTTCCGGCGGATCAATATTCCTCAGACCGCTGTTACACTGCCAACCCTTGTTGACGCCATCCGATCATTCAGCGGCGACTGCATCCTGCAAAGCCTGTTCCTTAGAGGAGAACATGACAGACAACCTATTGATAACGCCCAATCCTCTGAAGTTGCAGAATGGCTCGGTTATGTAAGCGACATTCGTCCTCAGTCGGTCATGATCTACAGCCTGGAACGGATTCCTCCCGCAAAAGATTTGCGCCGGATACCGGAAAGCGAACTGGAAACAATCGCCGAAAAAGTAAGAAATCTGGGCGTCCCGTGCCGCGTTTATTAAACCGTTTATTCATCAATTTAGGAGATACAATGACTCTACGGATTTTTTCAGCTCTTGTCATCTTCACCGTTTTGGCCTGCGCAACATCATGCGACTGGTTCAGATCCTATCCGCAATTCGACGCCGAAAAAGCGTTTGCGCATTTGGAAAAGCAATGTTCGTTCGGGCCGAGAAACCCGAATTCCGACGGTCACCGGAAATGCCTGAATTATATGACGGAAGAACTGAAAAAATATTCGGAGCATGTGCGTCACCAGACGTTCATTTACATGGATAAAAAGGATACATCGATCGTGCTGAACGGCACAAACGTCATAGCTTCGTTTAACCTCAAGCCGAAAAAACAGAAACGAATAATGCTCTGCGCGCACTGGGACACGCGTCCTTGGGCGGAAAAAGATCCTATTCCTGAAAACCGCAGTAAGCCCATACTGGGCGCGAATGACGGTGCTTCGGGTGTGGCGGTTTTACTGGAAATCGCCCGTTTGCTGCATCAGCAGCCTCCCGATATCGGCGTCGACCTCGTTCTCTTCGACATTGAAGACTACGGCGATCAAGGATACGAAAGCAATCCCGACAGCCTGAACCCTTACTGCATTGGATCCGAGTATTTCGCTAAAAATAACAAAAACTACTTTCCCGAATACGCGATTCTGCTGGATATGATCGGCGATAAGCAACTCGACCTTCCGATCGAGGGCCATTCATTCCAGAACGCCAAACAAGTGGTTAATAAAGTGTGGGATAAGGCAAAGGATCTCGGAAAAAAAGCTTTCCGGAAATCGGTGGAGGATTACATCATCGACGATCATATTCCACTTCAGAAAATCGGCATCCCCGCGATAGTGCTCATTGACTTCAATTACCCCGACGACCGCCACTCCTACTGGCACACCCATCAAGATACGCCCGATAAATGCAGCCCCGAAAGCCTGAAAGAAGTCGGCGATGTAATCATCCGCGTAATTTATGATGAATGAAATCCCGGCGAGCGATAATATTTTTAACCGCCCTGATTACAGACGTAAAGATTGTCGCCGGAGCAAACTAGACTTGATTTACGAAAAATAATTGTTTATGTTTTTCCGATGTTTTTTTTGTCCATCATTCTAAGGCCAATATGATTTTACGCAGCGCCAGCGTTACCGACCGCGGATTGAATCCGAACCGGCTGCATAATGAAGACAGTTTGCTGATAGCGGAACCCCTGTTCATCGTCGCCGACGGCCTGGGCGGCGAATTAGCGGGCGAAGTCGCCAGCAAAATGACCGTCGATAAATTCAAGGAATACTTCGACGAGGCGACCCGCGAAAACGGCGCATCCCCTGAATCTGAAATGGCCGTGATCGAACGCGTGATCAAAAAAGTCAACCAGGTTGTGCATCTCGAATCGCAGAAGCCCGAATACCGCAACATGGGTTCAACATTGTCCCTTCTTTATATAATGGGAAACAATGGACTGATCGGTCATGTCGGCGACAGCAAAATATACCTCTATCGTAAAGGATCGGTTCGGCAGCTGACCCATGACCAGAGCATGGTGCAGCAGATGATCGACAAAGGCGTCATAACGCCGGATCAGGCGCGGCGTCATCCGATGCGCAACGTTCTGCTCAGCTGCATCGCCCACAAGCCGGATATTGAGGTATTCAGTTTACTGATAGAACTCGAAAAAGACGACCGCGTGCTATTGTGCTCCGACGGCGTTTCGGAATATATCTGGCCCAACGACCTGGTTGAGCTGTTCGACGGCAATCCATCTCCCGAAAACGCCTGCGAAATCATCCGTAAAAAAGTTTTAGAGGGCGGCGCAATGGATAACCTGACGGCTATTATCGTGGCGGTTGATTCGCTTTAAACTGACCTTCCACCTTTTCATATTCGCTTAAAACCGTCTGCAGTTTCCGGATCTCTTCCAGCAGTTCTTTCTGACGGCGGAGCAAACGGAACAGGTAAACAAAGACGATTCCCCAGAGCGCCAGAAACGCGGCGAAAAGATACAGCAGATGATCCATTACACAGCTCCGCTTGGTTAATTTTCTTCGGGCGGGTAATACCGCTGATACACGATGTCGCTGAGCCGGACCGCTTCCCGGCTGAACGGATCAACCTTCTGCCCGTAAAGAACCTCGTCAATGTCCTTCATCGCGTGCTTCCAGCGCTTCAGCGCGTTGATCCGGCTGATAAATCCGTCGTACTGCGACTTATTTCCGTTGAATATTTTCTTCAGGAATATTTTCTCGTCTTTTGGCGTAATCAGTGTCTCTACCGGTTCCAGCACCTCCGCTTCCTTTAGGTTCAGGATTTTTACCGACTTGGTTTCGTCGGTAAATTTGTGCGCCAATTCCTCGCGGATGAACTCGCCGGTCACCTCGCGGTCGATTTCCTCTGAAACAGCAACGGGCTGAACGGGCGTTGTTTTTCCCGTTTTCGTTTCCGCAGTGTGTGAGCGAAGCACCTGGTTAAAATCGATCAGTTCGCCGCTGTCTTCGTCTTTTTTGGGAGTCGCCGTATTTTGCGTAACGGATCTGTCGTCGGGTTTTACCGTAACGGACGCCGGCGGCGCGACGTGCGCTTCCTTGGCGGGCTTGCCGGCGCTTTCCTGTGTTTCTGCGCCTGGCGCTTTTTCTTTGATAATCATGAACCGGCTGAGCGCCTGCCGCAGTCCGTAAATATTGATTTCTTCATTGCCCAGTTCCTTTTCGATATTCAGGGCGACTTCAAAATCGTGCAGCGACCGGTCGCGGAAGGCTTCCATCAGCAGTTCCGTTGGAAGCGTCTGCGAGGACTGACCGCGCAGGTCGTTGATTTCCTTCATGATCAGGCCGCAGACTTTCAGAATGTTATCCAGATTGTCCTTGTTGAAAAGACTCTGGTTGATTTCGGTGATCAGCATACGGAACTGTCCGCGTGTCAGGTGCGACATGGATTTCGCTGTGGCGTATTTCTGGAGGGCATCGGGATAATAGCGGTATTTGCCGAATTCCTTCATGCATCCGACGATTTCCTCAACGGCGCGGGCGCCGCTTTGGGCGAACATAAGATTTTCAGTCGTCTCCAGCGGTTTGATGATATAATTCATCCGCGCCTCCAGCGCCGCGCGCAGTTCGACGCGGACTTCCTCACGGGTGAATACCCGTGACTTTTTTAATTCAGTCAGGTATTGCTGGATTGCTTTCTGAATGGTCGGTGAATCGTAGGCGAAGCCTTTAGTCCCCGATTCAAGACGTTTTTTCTCCTCGGAAAAAAGTGTTTCGTACCGCTGTTGAAAAATTTTCGACACGACGTCATCGGCGTCCGGGCGCGTGAGGTCAAAATAAGAAACGCGGTCGCCGCTAAACCCGGTTTTGTCCAGCAGATCGCGGCACAACAGATCGACCAGTGATGACAGCATATTCCATTCCTCCGATAAGTTGGATTAATCAATTGAATCCCGGTTTTTATTCCGTATAAAATAGGTGAGCACTTCCAGTTCCAACGCCATGTTTTCCTGCCGCATGACTAAGTGCGGAGGAATGATAATCTGGCAGGGCGCGAAATTGAGGATACCGCGTATGGACGTTGTAACAACGCGGTCGGTCACTATCTGCGCGGCCTTGACAGGTACGGCGATAATAGCGACGTCAATAGCCGCGGCCTCAAATTCAATTTCCAGCCGCACGATATCTTTCACCGTCAGCGAGCCTACCTGTCGGCCGATCTTGCCGGGATCGTTGTCCAGAAGCAGGCGTATCTGGAATCCGTGGTCGGCGAATTCCGGGTACTGCACCAGCGCGGAACCGATACTGCCCGCGCCAATCACGGCGACGTTCCAAACATGATCCAGCCCGAGAATCGCCGCAATCTGCCGTTTGAGATCTTTTGTATTATACCCTAACCCCCGGCGCCCGAAACTTCCGAAAAAGGAAAGATCCTTCCGGACCTGAGCGGATGTGAATCCCTGCATAGCGCCGATCTCGTCGGAGGACACCTGTTCCACGCCTTTCGCCACCAGCGTTTCAATCAGCCGGTAATACATCGACATCCGGCGGATCGTCGACTCGGGTACCTGCATCAGCGGGCTGTCTGAATCGTAATGCCTGATTTTTTTTCTGCCCATACGTTACTCCCCTTTGTTTTCTTCTTCAGATTCTTCGTCTTCCTGAATGCTGGTAATATCGGAAATCGTGTCGTCTTCCTTCAGTTTGACTAACCGGACGCCCTGGGTGTTGCGCCCCATGGTGCGGATATCGGACATCTTCAGGCGGATCACCATGCCGTTTTCGGTAATGATCATAAGGTCTTCGTTGTCCACGACTTCGCGGATGGCGATCATCTGCCCGGTTTTATCGGTGGCTTTCATAGTAATAATGCCTTTGCCGCCGCGTTTGGTAATCCGGTAATCGGATACGTCGCTGCGTTTACCGTAGCCCTTGTCGGACACCACCAGAATGGACGCCTGGTCTCTTTTCAGCGCCACCACGCCGATGACATAATCTTTTTTGTCCAGACGAATGCCCGTCACGCCTTTCGCGGTGCGGCCCATTTCGCGGACGTCGGTTTCCTTGAAACGCAGCGCCATGCCTTCGTGCGTGCCGAGGATGATTTCCTGCTTGCCGTCCGTGAGTTTTGCGTCCACCAGGTCGTCCTTGTCCTCAATGGTAATCGCAATGATGCCGGCCTTGCGGGGATTGGAAAATTCTGACAGGTTGACTTTCTTGATGACGCCCTGCTGGGTCACCATAACGATCGATCGGTCCTCATCGAAGGTTTTCACGGCGATAAAGGCGCGGATTTTTTCGTCGGTCTGCTGCTCAATCAGGTTGGTGATATGCTTGCCGCGCGCGGTCTTGCCGACCTGCGGGATTTCATAAACCTTGAGCCAATAGCAGCGTCCTTTGCTGGTGAAGAACAGGATGTATTCGTGCGTGGAAGCGACAAACAGATGCTCGATGAAATCGTCGTCCTTGGTGGTTCCACCCGAAACGCCCACGCCGCCGCGGCTCTGCCTCCGGTAACCGCTGACCGGGAACCGCTTGATGTATCCCTGGTGCGAAATCGTTACGACCATTTCTTCTTCCGCGATTGTGTCTTCCAGTTCGATTTCCTGGAGTTCTTGTCTGACAATTTCCGTGCGCCGCTCGTCGCCGAAGGTTTTCTTGATCGCGAGCAGTTCGTCTTTGATGATCTGCATGCGCTTAGGGCGGCTGGCGATGATGCCTTTGAGTTTTTCAATCAGCTTGATGATCTCGCGGTATTCTTCCTCGATTTTCTTGACTTCAAGATTAGTCAGCCGCTGGAGCTGCATCTTCAGGATTTCGGTGGACTGGATGTCGGAAAGCCTGAATTTCTTCATCAGTCCTTCCTTGGCGGTCGGAACGTCTTTTGATTTTTTGATCAGCGCGATGACGGCGTCGATGTTTTCCAGCGCGATCTTGAGCCCTTCAAGGATGTGCGCGCGTTTTTCGGCGGCTTCGAGGTCAAACTTTGTCCGGCGCAGAACAACGTCGTGCCGGTGCTCGATGAAATGAACGATCATGTCCTTGAGGTTGAGGACGACCGGCCGGCCCTGCACCAGCGCCAGCATGATGATCCCGAAAGTAGTCTGCATCTGCGTGTGCTTGAAAAGCTGGTTCATGATCACCTGCGCGTTGGCGTCGCGTTTCAGTTCGATCACGATGCGCAGGCCGTCGCGGTCGGATTCGTCGCGTAACGCCGAAATATCGTCCACTTTTTTGTCGCGCACGAGTTCCGATATTTTTTCCAGCAGGTTCGCTTTATTGACCTGGTAGGGAATTTCCGAAATGATGATGCTCATGCGCCCGTTTTTAGCCGTTTCGATAGCTGCGCGCGCGCGAAGGATGATCTTTCCGCGACCGGTTTCGTAGGCTTCCTTTATTCCGGTCATGCCGTTGATGATGCCGGCGGTCGGGAAGTCCGGACCCTTGATGTGTTTCATCAGATCCTTGATCGTGCTGTCCGGCTCATCGATCAGGCGGATGACGCCGTCAACGACTTCGCTCAAGTTGTGCGGCGGAATGTTTGTTGCCATGCCGACGGCGATACCCGACGACCCGTTGATCAGCAGGTTAGGGATGACCGACGGAAGCACTTCTGGCATGGTCAGCGTATCGTCGAAATTCGGGACGAACGGCACCGTGTTTTTTTCGAGGTCTTTCAGCGTTTCCTCGGCGATCCGCGAAAGACGCGCTTCGGTATAACGCATAGCCGCCGGGGCGTCGCCGTCTACCGAGCCGAAATTGCGTGAAGCCCCGCTCGCGGCCGCCCGCCGCCGCGTGCAGGTCCATGCCCGCGCCGAAATTGCCCTGCCCATCCACCAGCGGATAACGCAGGGAAAACGACTGCGCCATGCGGACAATAGAATCATACACGGCGGTATCGCCGTGCGGGTGGTATTTACCTAGAACCTCTCCGACGATACGGGCCGATTTCTTGTAGGGTTTATTATGCATCACGCCCAGTTCGTTCATTCCGAAGAGAACCCGGCGGTGCACCGGCTTAAGACCGTCGCGGACGTCGGGTATTGCGCGCGAAACGATGACCGACATGGAATAATCGATATAACTGTCGCGCATTTCCTGTTCGATATCGACCGGCAGTATTTTTTCAGTGATCAAAGACATGAACCAAACAACTCCTGTATAAAGTAACGTGGAAAAAATTTAATCATTTTATTTCCCATAACAAAATAAAATTACATGCCTAACTTATTCATCAGGAACGACCATCGTCCTTTGACGCCGAGCTGATAGCCGTACTTTCCGGCGGTTCCTCGCCCGAAATGGCGGATATAATCATCAATCGGAAAACCTTCAAAACGGTAACCTTTTTCCGCGGCCACTGTAAAATTGACCAGCGTCGGCATGCCATGGTGCTCAAACGGCGGTAATTTAAGGTAATAATTCCGGCGTATCATCATGTAAGGGGTCAGAACGATTCGGGTTCCGGAAGCAGATGTGAATCCGCGTTTGTTCACGGTGTTCAGCCGTCCCGCGCCGTAAACCGTAAGATCGGCGAAAGCGCCGGCCATCGCTTCCAGAAATCCGCCGTTAATAACCTGAACGTCCGTATCCAAAAAAAATACTAGCGGCGATTCAGTGTTCCGCATAACCCAGTCCATCGCCGGTCCGTGAAAGATGTTTTTTCCCGAGCAAACCGTCCGGGTCACGTCCGGATGGCGCGCGGCAAGGGATTCTACAACCGAACGCGAACCGTCTTTCGATCCGTTGTCGAAGATCAGCAGATGAACTTCGGGATAAAAAGAACGGAACGATTCCACCGCGCCGGTCAGCAGATCGGGCGTCTGGAAATGGATCATGGCGGCGGTCAGCTGATTCAGCATGTCAGACTTCCGTTTATTTTATTTTGTCCGATTGAAATATTTTGAATCTCACTACACATCCAAGTTTCTGACATACTTCGCGTTATTTTCGATGAATTTTCGCCGGGGCTCCACGGCGTCGCCCATCAGAGTGGAAAAAATATGATCGGCGGTGGCGGCGTCTTCAATGGTCACCTGAAGCAGCACGCGGCGTTCGGGATCCATGGTGGTGGACCACAGTTGTTCGGGATTCATCTCACCGAGGCCTTTGTACCGCTGAAGCGTGAT
>JBBIRG010000059.1:0-9623 GCA_037441945.1 Bacteroidota bacterium
GGCGCGTTACCGTTATCACGGCGGATATTTCCAGTCGTTCGGCAGTTCGATCCAGCGCGATATCAGTAGTTTCGAGATTTCCGACCGATTCCGTTTCTGGGAAAACCGAGCGTATTTCTCGGTTTCCTACCAGAACACCGAAAATAACTTAGCCAAACGAAACACCAATACGCTGACGACAAACAACCTTGGATTCCAGTTCGCGCTCTTCCTGCCGAAAGACCTTCCGACCCTGACTATGGGATTCAACACGATAAGCCGCGACAACGGATTCAGCAACGATTCCACTAACTGGCGGGATACAACTAACGGTATCACGACAAAATATTATGATCAAATAACTAAAAACTCCCGTCCCGAAGAAAACCGTACGAATATCATTTCGGTGGGAACTTCATATACGTTTTTCATGTTTGACGTCCGCCATAACGCCTCTCTGAATTTCGCCACGAGCGTGAAAACCGATAAGACTGATGATATCGGACCCGTCGTGATTCCCGGCAGTACCAACCCTTACAATTACAAAGCGCTGGGCAATTCCTCCAATAATGCTTTAGGGTTCTCGCTCGGCACGGAATGGAAAATCCCTCTGCGAACCAGCGTCAGTTTCGCGCTGAATACCGGCAACAGCAATTCGCTGGGATCGGATACAACGACTGCCGGCGCTGATACGACCGTGATCAGGAAAATCAAGCCGTCCGCCAGTTCGTTTAACCTGACCGCCGACTATATGGCGCTCCGCGAGCAGGATTTCCGGCTCAATCTGTACGCCGGATTCGGGCTGACAACATTTGATTACCCGGGTATTGATAAAATGACGCTGAAATCATTCAATGTCGGACAGCGCTTCAACATCTACAAGCGTCACACTATTATGCTGGATTTTAATCTTACCGCAGGGCTGAAAATACCGAAATATGACGCCGTCGGAATGCAGGACGGTAGCAAGAGCGTGGTCAACCGCGTGATCACGGCGCGCTATGAATTTGTTTTCTAAACGATAATGCGCTGAATACGGATACAAGCCTAATCATGTGAACGGCATGGTTAGGTTTTTATTTTCATCTTCATACTCTGAGGTTGCGTTATGGCCAAAGGACAGGTCTGGAAATCGCTTCTTAAAAACATCCCGGCGTTTATTTGTCTGATCGTTGCGCTGCTGGTATTCATTCCGAATCTGGTGTTGAAACTCCTGCCGGATATCGACGCGTCAATGGTTGTTTTTTATCTTATCAATATCGGACTGACGGTCCTGTCGCTCATTGCGGCTGTACTGGGAATTTATTTTGCCGGTTTCAAAAACAAGACGTTGTCGGGCGTTTTTATAACGCTGCTGGCGGTCTGGCTGGGGAGCTTTCTCATCAACATCAAGGCGATCGAGAGCCTCGAGCTGAAAACGCTGGACCAGCGGTTCGCGTTCCGCTATAATTACATCGACGCGATGAAAAAGCTGACCCCGGAAGAATCGCCGATCATCATCATCGCGATCAACGACCAGTCGGCCGAATCGGTAAAAGACCGGTGGCCGTGGCCGAGAAATTATTACGCGCATTTTGTTCGGAACATGAAAAAGGCCGGCGCCAAAGTGATCGGCATCGACGTTGTTTTCGACGCCCCCGATTACAACGGTCCGGACAAGGACGACCAGCTGGCCGAGGCGATCCGCGAGGCGGGCAATGTGGTGCTGGCCGGAAAGGTCGTGAAGGCTGAAGTCGGAGGCGGGATGGGCCAGTACGATCATGCGGTCCTTCCGCATTATAAATTTCTTGACGCCGGCGCGACCTGGGGATTTGTCGGCGTGACCAACGATATCGACGGATTCTGGCGCCAATATCTGCTGGAAGAAAGCGTCGGAACCGACAGCAGCAGTATCCAGTATTTTTCGTTCGGGCTGGAAGTCCTGCGGAAATACTATGATCTCCCCGCTCAAGCGCCGATCGAAATTACCGAGTCGGAATTCATTTTCGGCGATAGGCATATTAAAAAATACAAAACGTATTCGTTCCTGATCAATTTTCAGGGACCGATCAATACGTTTCCTTACAAATCGTTCGACCAGACCGTGGACGACGCGGCATTCGACCTGAAGCCGGAATACGACCTGGATGTTTTTGACCAGGAAGGCGACTCGCTGCTCGGAATCCCGCCGGGACTGCTGCAGTCCGGTTTCTTCAAGGACAAGATCGTTCTGCTCGGCGCGACGATGGAGGAACTGCACGACGTGTTTTCCGTTCCGCTGAGCGAAGCAAGAAATATTGAGGGCAAAAAAATTGAAACGCTGATGCCGGGGGTCGAGATCCACGCCAACGCGATTTATACAATCATGGCCGGGAAATACATAGTCCCGCAGCCGGATGTGCTTCGCGTGATCATTGTGACGATTCTCTCGTTTGTCGTATTCCTGTTAGTCAGCCGGATCCACAAGCCCCTTTTGATTTTGCCGATATTCCTGCTTATGCTTGCGGTGATCATCGGCATCGCGTTTTACCTGTTTGCGGCGAAAAATATTCACATGCAGATCGTTACGCCGCTGATGGCCGTAGCGTTTACCTATGTGGGCAACGTGCTGTTCCAGTACCTCGGCGAACGTAAGGAAAAAGCGACGATCCGCAACGCCTTTGGCCGGTACTTGCCTGAGAAAGTGGTCGAACAGTTGATCAAGAATCCGGATTTACTGAAATTAGGCGGAGAACTCCGTTTTCTCAGCATGATGTTTACCGACGTCGCCGGTTTCACGACCATGAGCGAAAAACTTTCCCCGCAGGAATTAGTCGCTTTGTTGAACGAATACCTGACGGCTATGACGAACATTATCTCGAAACATGACGGCATTATCGACAAATACGAAGGCGACGCGATTATGGCGGAATTCGGCGCTCCTCTCCCGGATGAGGAACACGCGCTGAAAGCCTGTTATGCCGCGCTGGAAATGCAGGAAAAATTAGTCGAAATGCGCGTGAAATGGAAAAAAGAAAAACGCCCCGAGCTCTATATGCGCGCCGGAATTAACAGCGGACAAGTCGTTCTCGGGAACATGGGCTCCGAAAGCGTCTTCGATTATACCGTCATGGGCGACCATGTCAACCTCGCATCCCGCCTTGAGGGCGCTAATAAGGAATACGGAACCGATATCATGACCACCGAATGGACCTATGATCTGGTGAGAAACGATATTATCGCGCGCGAACTCGACCTGATTCGCGTCAAAGGAAAAGAAAAACCCGTCAAAGTGTTCAACGTCATGGCGCGCAAGTCAACCGGCATTTCCGGCACGATGAAAAAGGTGCTCGAATCCTATGAACAGGGGCTGATCGCCTACCGACAGCAGCGCTGGGATGAAGCGATCATCTACTTTAAAACGGCGTTGCGAAGCAAGCCGGACGACGGTCCCTCGCTGGTGTACCTGGAGCGCTGCGAGGCGTTCAAGCAGAATCCGCCTCCAGAAGGCTGGGACGGCGTCTTTACGATGAAGACGAAATAATAAAATTCAGAGCCGTATTCCGTCTTTTTTCGCGAACGGTTATTACGGCGATGAACCGGAAAAAAGAAAAAGGGTTTTGACTAAGTCCAGTCCGCGTCCGGAATCATGATTCTGTCCTTACCTGGGTGATTTTACGACTGACGATTAACATGCAATGGACTCATTTTTTAAGCATACAATAATCACGCACTCCTAACCGAATCAACCGCTCAGTCATGATAAAAAAAATTCTCTCCGCCGTCGCCGGATTCTGTTATGAACGGCATATTCTTGTTCTCGGGCTTGCAACGCTTGTGACGGGCGTGTCCGTTTATTTTGCCATGCAGATCCGGATCAGCAGCAACAATATGGATCTCTTGCCCCAGGATTCCAAGCTGATCAAGGAATTCTGGGAAGTGAACGAGGATTTCGGCGCCCAGGACCGGCATATCATGCTGGTGTAAACGCCCGATACGACGGATCCGGATCCGGAACTGATCAAGACGTTTATTCATCATTTCGCCGAAGCCTTCCAGCAGTCCGGACTGGTTCTGTCCGTCAGTTATTCGATCACCGAAAAAGACAGGGCGTTTATCGAGGAATTTTTTGTTCATCATGCGCTGCTCTATTTAACGCCGTCCGACCTAGATTCGGTCATCCAACGGCTGGAAGATCATGAAATTGAACGACGCATTTTGCTGACAAAAAACATCCTCAACGCGCCGGTTCCGCCGGGACAAGGACTCAAAACCCTTCTGCGGGACGATCCGCTCCTGTTATCGGAAATTTTCATGCCGTACATACGCGCGATCCTCGGGGCGAAAAACGCCGCGCTGTTGCAGAGCAAAGACCGTTATTTTTTCTCGAAAGACCAGCGCACGCTTTTGATGTTCGCTAAACCGGTTACGGTGGCGACGGAAACGAAATTCTGCGAACTATTTGTGGAAAAAAACATTCAGCTGAGAGATTCCATCCTTCAGCGGATGGGAACGGATGCCGCAAAACTGAAAATCACATTCGGCGGCAACTATGTCACCTCGCTCGCGAATATCCGCGCCGTGAGGCAGGGGTTGATCAACAGCTCGCTTATCGTGATCCTCGCGGTTATTCTTCTGTTCATTTTCTTTTTCGGGAAAATACGAGCGATCCTGGTAATCATGCTGCCGATCCTCGCGGGCGTCATCTGGGTGTTCTGCCTCGGCGATCTGCTCTTTGCCAAAGTCAACATTATCACCGCCGCCGCCGGAGCCATGCTGCTGGGGCTCGGGGTGGATTACGCGATTCATACGTTCAACCGTTTTATAGAGCAGGAACAGCATCATCACCATCAATCGGTGCTGGAAAACACGATCATTACCTTCCGCGAAACGGGACTTAGCGTGTTTTACGGCATGATCAGCACGGCCTGCGTATTTATGGTGCTGATGATCACGGAATTCCGCGGATTATTTGAACTGGGTTTTATGGGCGGGATCGGGATAGCCGTGATTTTTCTTGCTGTGCTGTTAATACTTCCGGCATCCATCCGTATTTACGGAAGGCGCCAACCGAGAAAACGGTACCTGCAAATCGCCATTAATCATATCCTCAAACGGATATCCGTATTTGTCCTCCGCCATCCGAAATATATTACCTCAGCCGGTGTACTGATTACGGCGCTGATGGCCGCCGTCCTTCTGGATATCATTCCGAGCCGGGATCACGGACTGGGTATTACCTTTGACGAAAATATCGAAAATATACGCAGCAAAAACGATATTGATATTATCCTGATCCGCCGCCTCCAGGAAAAATTCGGTACGCATTTTAAACCGCTGAGTATCGTGACAAGTGGACGCACAGACGAGGAACTGATACGCAAGCTGAGGCTGCTGAACCAGAAACTGGATACCATGCGTACGAGGGGAGTCGTTCTGGATTATAACTCCATGCTGCGTTATATTCCTTCACTCGATTCCCAGTATGTCAATCTGAATAAAATCAGACAGCTGGATGTGGAAGGCATTCTCTTCAAGGTACGGCTCGAGCTTTCCCGGCAAGGACTGCGAATGAATTATTTCCGCCTCGACCGTCTGAAAAACCTGCTGTCGGTTGAGCGCCCGGTGACGATTGAAGCGTTCCAAAACCAAGGCTTCAATGAAATCATTAGCCACTATTACGTGGAAAAAAACGGAATAAAAAAAGTTGTGACTCAGGTGGAACTCAGCGGGGCGTCCCATGACATCCATATCGTCAATAATTTTGTGCGCGTTATACAGGAAGATCCCGTTCTTGAAAAACAAAATTACATCCTTACCGGCATCCGCGTCATGACCGCGGAATTCCTGAGGCTGGTAAAAAAGGATTTCCAGATTGCGCTGTGGGCTTCAGGGGTTATCGTGATTCTCCTGATTGGGCTGAAATACAGGAACCTGAAAGCCATGGTTGTGTCGTTGGTTCCGCTGATTTTTTCACTGGCGCTGATCATGGGTATCATGCGGCTGATAGGCATCAAGATAAATTTTGTGAACATGGTCGCGATTCCCCTGCTGATCGGAACCGGCATTGATTACGGAATCTACATCATATCGCGCTATCTCGAAGACCGGAAGCACGATGTTGTGGCGGCGATTAATGAAACAGGCCAGTCGCTTTTCCTGTCGGCTCTGACGACGATGGTCGGATTCGGCTCCCTGATTGTCGTGGACAACCAGGGTCTTTCGGGACTCGGGCTGATGTGCGCGCTTGGAATTTTCATTTGTGCGTTATCTTCCGTGCTGTTTCTTCCCGCCCTCTTGCGGCTATGGGGAAAGAAAATATGGAAAGAAACGGCGGTTATGGAAACCGGTGAAATGATTACCGAATTAGAGAAAATACAGGCTATACGGAAAAAGAAAGAACGATGATGAAACGTCATTTTACATCATTTTCCGTTTTCGTTTACAGCATGTCTTTACTATGGTTGCAGGCCATTCCTGCCTGCCGGCCTCTTCCGGTTTATCACGACGGTAAGACGGGAATGACACGTAATTCGGGAATAGCCGAGCGCGGAAAAATAAGCCGCGAACAGCAGTCCGCTCTACTGGCCGAGGTGGAATTATGGAAAGGGACGCCATACCGGTTCGGTATGGCGGAACGCGGTAAAGGAACGGATTGTTCGGGTTTCGTCGGTCATGTATACCGAATAATTTTCAAAATGGAACTTCCGCGACAAGCTAATGAAATGGTAACGAAAGGCAGGCCTATCGCCAAAAATGACCTCCGTTTCGGCGACCTGGTTTTTTTTAAGAATACCTATAAGGCCGCGAAAGGCGCTTCGCATGTTGGTGTTTACATAGGTAATAACCGGATGGCTCACGCCAGTACGAACGAAGGCGTAACAATTTCGGATTTGTCCGAAAAATATTATCAGAAACATTATTCCGAAAGCCGGCGCGTACTGCCGTAAATCAACGGGCGAGAACATGAAAGCGTTTATAATCCGGCATGTTTTTTCGGCGCTGCGGACAATCGCCGTGTGGTGCATGATCGTTTGCTGTTCAAAAAGCGATAAAATGAAACAAGACTCCGCAGAGCCCGGTAACGTAACACCGGTTAGAGCGGGCTCTTTTGAACGGGCTCATTGCGCCAGGGATACTTTTTTCAGTTATGCCGCCTATACGCCGCGAAAATATTCTGAAGAACTGAAATGGCCTGTCGTTTACATTCTGGATCCGCATGCTCGCGGGCGCATGCCGGTACGAAAATACCGGGAATTGGCGGATGAATACGGTTATATCCTGATTGCTTCCAATGATTCACGAAATGGCCAGCCGTTTGAGTATAGCCGGCGGGTTTTTGAATCGCTGCGAAATGACGCCCGTCAGCGCTGGCGTATTGACGAACGCCGGCAATACCTGATGGGGTTTTCCGGAGGCGCGCGCCTGGCGTCCCTGCTGATGCGCGAATTTCAGGACATGCACGGCATGATCGGATGCGGAGCCGGTTTGGCTTACGAGACATCCGGCCCGCCGGATTTCGTCTATGCCGGGGTTACGGGCGCGCTTGATTTTAATCTGGCTGAAATGCGCCGCCTGCAGGAGTCGCTTGAGTCCGTATCCGCGGAACACGTGATGATCGAATTTGACGGAATACACGAATGGCCGCCGCCGGCGGTGTTGCGAACGGCCTGGGACTGGCTGGAAGTCAGCGCCATTCGGCGAAACATGATCCCGGCATCCGAAGCAAGACTTAATGCGATCGTTGTCGAACATATGCGGTTGATCCGTGACGCCCGGGGCCGGTACCAGACCGGAGAAGTTGTTCTGATTTACCGAAGACTCGTAAGGATGCTCAATCATTTGTACGACGTTCGCGAATACCAGGAAACCCTGGCGGAAATGGAACGGCTGTACGTCGTGCATGATTTCCAAAAATTGCGGCGCCAACTGAGGCGCGAAGAAATAAACCGGCAACAATTCTACAATTCTGCCATGTCCTCGCAATCCATGAAATGGTGGACACTGGAACTCAAAAAATTGAAAAATCCGCCGAAAGAAAAACCTGCCGATGAATACCGTATGATGAACCTGCGGTTACTGCAATACATTGGATTACTGGCCTATATGAGCGCCCAGCGCGCCATCCAGGAAAAAAACGCCGTTCTTGCGGAACAATACCTGACCATTGGCCGCATGGCCGATCCCGCTAATCCAGGCGTTCCTTATCTGGATGCCTGTTTCCGGATGATGAACGACGATCCCGGACAGGCTATGACTTCGCTTCAGGAAGCCGCAAGGAAAGGATTCGCCGACTTGTCCGCTCTGGAGGATGAGCGGCTGTTCGTTCCGCTTAAAAAAGATTCTGCTTTCTACGCTGTTTTAAGGTTGATTCAGGCTAACGCCAATTCAGTTAACTAACACTATATCGGAAATTGTTTTCGGTTGTTTTTAAAGAATTTAAAATTTTCACTTGACTATCTTTTGTGATTATATTATAATTTATCTTTATTTAATATTTCGAGTAATTGATCATTATTTGATAAAAGTATTAATCACGGAGAAAAACAATGGCAAAACAAAAAGATAACCGGAATGTCATTACAT
The DNA here is from genome assembly GCA_037441945.1 of Bacteroidota bacterium. Classification (GTDB taxonomy): domain Bacteria; phylum CLD3; class CLD3; order SB21; family JBBIRG01; genus JBBIRG01. Next base: position 8,524 of record JBBIRG010000059.1, read on the forward strand.
TAGAATGCACGGAATGCAAAAAAAGCGGTTTGCCCGGCGTATCGCGCTACACTAGCGAAAAAAACAAGAAAAACACGACCGAGCGCCTTGAAGTCAAAAAGTACTGCAACGTCGAAAAGAAACACACCCTGCACAAGGAAACGCGTTAACCATCAGAAAACAAAAGGTATAAACCATGGCAAAGAAACAAACGTTCATCGATAAATCCCATAAAGTCAAAGTCTATGCCGAAAATATCACCTGCTCGTCCTGCAAAAAAGAAGCGCACGTGAATTACGGCAAAATGATCGAATCCAAGATATCCGAAAAATCTGGTTGCTGGAAGTTTGTCGAACGCAAAGTCAAGCTGTGCAGTGAATGCGGGGTTATGGTCAGTTGAGCCTGAAGAAGGATGCTTTAAAGTTTTACGTCTGTCCTTCATGCCATGCGGACTTAACGATGAGAAAGGACTTTCTGATCTGCACCAACTCAGATTGCCGGCGGCGGTATGACATCATCCATATGATACCCTGCCTGAGAACGGATGTTTGTACGGTCATGGATTGGTCAGACCATGAGGCGCTGATAAAAAGCTGAAATATCTTCCAATAAAAAAACGCCATGTTGCTACCGAAACATGGCGTTTTTTATTAATGTTAAACGGTTATTTTCTTTTAGTTTTTTTTACCGTCATTTTCTTCGCCGTTTTAGCTGTTTTTTTCTTCTCGGCCGGTTTTCGGGTGGCTCTCACGACAGCTTCAACAGTAACAACCGAATTCGCGGAACCCTGATCGTTGGGTATTTCACCGGTTGCCGGATCATTCATCCACCAGGAATTATCAATAAAATATCGGAACTGGTAAGCGCCCGGATTCAGGGCAACGTCAATTTTCCAGAGCCCTTTTTTATCCTTCTTCATCGGATGTTTCTGGGTATCCCATCCGTTAAAGTCTCCTGCGAGGCTGACCGATTGGGCGTTCGGTTGATCGATCACGAAAAATGTTTTTTTTGTTAACTTGTTGAACTTAATCATTATGCGGTTTCCTTTCGATAGTGAACCTTTTTGTAAACGCGGGATTTTACAAAAAAAAAATGGTAAATGCAAATTTAATTACAGAAAT
>JBBIRG010000060.1:0-9534 GCA_037441945.1 Bacteroidota bacterium
CCACCTTTTACGCGCAGTTCCGATTCAACCCCGTCGGCAAAAATGTAATACGGGTATGCCACGGAACCGCCTGCCATGTCAGTAACGCCAACGATATCAGCAAGGAAATCCAGGACCAACTCGGAATCAAGGACGGCGAAACGACGCCCGATAAAATGTTTACCCTGGAAACGGTTTCTTGCCTCGGCTGCTGCAGCTTAGCGCCCGTGATCATGATCAACGATTCCACCTATGGCAACCTGAACCCGCAAGAAGTCAAAAAGATCGTCAAACAATATCAGAAGGAACATACATCATGATCAAAGTTGTTGTCGGTCTCGGAACCTGCGGAATTGCGGCGGGCGCCGAAGATATTTACAAAATTATTACGCAGAAACTACCGCCGGATAACGTCGAACTGACCAAGACCGGATGCATCGGCATGTGCTACAATGAACCGCTTGTGGAAGTCCGGCAGGACAACGGAGCGCGGTTTTTATACGGAAAAATAACTAAAGACAAAATCGACCGCCTGATTGAAGAACACATCAAGCAGAACAAAACCATCAATGAGTGGTTAGTCTGGACGAATAACGGACTGGGAACTGACAAGGCCTATATCGACCGCCAGAAAAGAATCGTTCTGCGGAACTGCGGCACGATCAATCCGGAACGGATTGAGGATTATCTAGCGGTCGACGGCTACAAGGCAATTGAAAAAGTTCTGAACGATAACGATCCCGACGCGCTGATCAACACGATGATTGAATCCGGGTTGCGCGGACGCGGAGGCGCAGGATTCCTAACCGGCATGAAATGGCGGTTTACGCGGCTCGCCAAAGGGGATCATAAATACATCATCTGCAACGCCGACGAAGGCGATCCGGGAGCGTTCATGGACCGTTCGGTACTGGAAAGCGACCCGCATTCGGTCATCGAAGGCATGCTGATCGCCGGGTTCGCAATCGGGGCCGATCATGGCTACATATACGTCCGCGCGGAATACCCGAAAGCCATCGAGCGGCTGAACATAGCTATCGCGCAGGCCGAAAAGCGAAATCTGGTCGGCGACAACATTCTGGGCAAAGAATTTTCCTTCCATCTGCGCCTGAAAGAAGGCGCCGGCGCTTTTGTCTGCGGCGAAGAAACCGCCTTGATGGCTTCGATCGAGGGAAAACGGGGCATGCCGCGCATACGGCCACCTTTCCCGGCCACCAAAGGCCTATGGGAAAAACCGACCAGCATCAATAACGTAGAAACATTCGCCAATGTCCCATGGATAATATTAAACGGCGCTTCCGCTTTCAACAGTCTCGGAACCGCCAAAAGCAAAGGCTCCAAGGTTTTCGCCATGGCCGGCAAGGTCAAACATGGCGGACTGGTCGAAGTACCGATGGGCATATCGATACGCGAAATAGTGTTCGACATCTGCGGCGGGATCAAGGATAATAAAAAATTCAAAGCGGTGCAGATGGGCGGACCGTCGGGCGGCTGCATACCGGCGGAACTCCAGGATACCGTCATTGATTATGAATCCATCAACAAAACCGGAGCCATCATGGGTTCCGGCGGCCTTGTCGTGATGGACGAAACAACCTGCATGGTGGACGTAGCGCGCTTTTTCCTCGATTTCACCCAGCGCGAATCCTGCGGGAAATGTACGTTCTGCCGCGTCGGAACGAAACGGATGCTTGAAACGCTGACCCGGATCACCGAAGGAAACGGTAAGGACGGCGACATCGAACTGCTCGAGGAACTAGCCGTTCTGGTCAAAAACACGTCGTTGTGCGGGCTCGGACAAACCGCGCCGAATCCCGTGCTGACCACGCTGAAATATTTCCGCTCGGAATACGAGGCGCATATTACGAACAAGAAATGCCCGTCTCACGCCTGCGCGTCGCTGCTGACATACTGGATCATGGACAACTGCACCGGCTGTACCCTGTGCGCGCGAGCCTGTCCAACCAAAGCGATTACCGGCGAAAAGAAACAGATTCATATTCTCGACCAGGATAAATGCATCCGCTGCGGGGAATGCTACAAAGTCTGCCGGTTCAACGCGATCCGAAAAGATTAACGAGAACGATTAACCAGAAGGAACTTCTATGGCCTTAGCAAAAATAGATATCAACGGCAAACGCGTCATCGCCGATACCAATCAGACCATCCTGGAAGTCGCGCGCCGGAACGGCATTCATGACATCCCCACGCTGTGCCACGACGATCAGCTGGAACCGTTCGCGTCCTGTTTCGTCTGCGTCGTTAAAGTGCAGGGCGCGCGGACGCTTGTTCCGGCTTGTTCCACCAAAGTCACCAACGGCATGGTCGTCGAAACGATAAACGATGAAATCCGGAAAGCGCGCAAAGCCGCTCTGGAACTGCTTTTATCCAACCATTACGCCGACTGCGTCGGCCCCTGCCAGGTTGCGTGCCCGGCGCAAGTGGATATCCAGGGTTATATCGCGCTCGCGGCTATCGGCAAATATGAGGATGCGATTAACCTGATCAAGGAAACCAATCCCCTTCCTTCTATCTGCGGCCGCATCTGCACGAGACCCTGCGAAGTCAAGGGCTGCCGCCGCAGCATGCTCGATGAAGCTGTCGGTATCGATTACATCAAACGGTACGTCGCCGATATCCAGCTCGGAAAACCGATAAAACACAAGAAAACCGATATCCGACCCAACGGCAAACGCATTGCCGTAGTCGGGGCCGGACCCGCCGGACTCTCATGCGCGTATTATCTCGCGCTGAAAGGCTACGATATTGATATTTTCGAAGCCCAGCCCGAAGCCGGCGGCATGCTTCGCTACGGCATCCCCGAATATCGCCTTCCCAAGGATATTCTCGATCTCGAAGTCAACCAGATTCTCGAACTTGGCGTCAAATTGTACACGAATATGAAATTAGGGGATGACTTCACCGTCGCCGGGCTGAAGGATCAGGGCTACGCATCGGTTTATCTCGGGCTCGGCGCGTGGGACAGTTCGAAGATGCGCGTCAAAGGAGAGGAATCCGACGGCGTGCTGTCCGGAATTGATTTCCTGAAAAATTTCGGTCTCCGGAAAAAAATCGACATTTACGGAACGGTCGCGGTAGTCGGCGGTGGCAACACGGCCATCGATTGCGCCCGAACCGCGCTTCGTCTCGGCGTCAAAGAAGTCAAATTATTGTACCGCCGGACAAGAAATGAAATGCCCGCCAATGAAATGGAAATCCACGAAGCGGAACAGGAAGGCGTGCACATGGAATTCCTCACCGCGCCCGTCCGCGTGATTACCAATGACAAAGGCCGCATGACCGGACTGGAATGCATCCGGATGGAACTCGGAGAACCCGACGCCAGCGGACGAAGAAGCCCGAAACCAATCAAGAATTCAGAATTTACCGTGAACTGCGATTTCGCGATTTCCGCCATCGGCCAGTCGACAAAAATCACAGAACTGCTCGACGGGCACATCCCGAATTTCCTTCCGATGGGCGAAACGCTGAACCTGACGCGGTGGCAGACGATACTTGTCAACGAAAAAACGTTTGAAACCAGCGTGGAAGGCGTGTTTTCGGGCGGCGACGTCGTCACAGGCGCGGCAACCGCAATTGAAGCCATAGCCGCGGGCCGCAAAGCCGCTTATGCCATGGACAAGTACATCATGACCGGAAAAGCGGTTCCCGAACCGGTTGAATATTTTAGCCGTAAGGATACTTATCATAAAGTCAACCGGGAAGATTTAAAATCGCTTGTTCCCATACCGAAGCGTGCGATGCCCGTTCTTACGCCGGAAGAACGAATTAAGAGCTTCGTTGAGGTTGAACAGGGATATTCCCTGGAGGATGTAAAACGCGAAACGACCCGCTGCTTGGAATGCGGATGCGTCGCCCTGTTTACCTGCGACCTGCGCAAGCAGGCCACGGAATACGGCGTGTCCGGCCATTTTTCAGGCGAGGCCAAAGAATACAGGATGGACGTTACGCATCCCCTGATTGAACTCGATCCGAACAAATGCATCATGTGCGGCCGCTGCGTCCGCATCTGCGGCGAAGTGGTCGGCGTGTCGGCGTACGGGTTCATCAACCGTGGGTTCAGCACGATTGTTAAACCCGCTATGGGCGGCACCTTGCTCGATACCGACTGCGTTTCCTGCGGATTGTGCATCGGCACCTGCCCAACGGGCGCGATCGCGCAGAAAATCCCGCTGGAAAAACCGGGGCCGTGGAACACCGTATCCGTTCCAACGGTCTGCCATTACTGCGGCGTTGGTTGTAATCTGAATTACGACGTCTACGGAGATACTGTTGTGAAAGTCTCCCGCAATCAGCACGATAAAATCACGTTCGGCAATCACTGCAAAAAAGGACGTTTCGGGTATGAGTACATCCATTCAAAGGAACGCTTGCTTCAGCCGCAGATCCGCGCCGGACGGGAGCTTCAGAACGCCTCCATGAACGAAGCGATTCAGTTCACCGCCACGCGGCTGAAAGAACTGACAAAAAAATACGCGCCGCATGAAATGGCCGTGTTTGTTTCCCCGCGTATGACCAACGAAGAAATCTACCTGGCGCAGAAATTCGCGCGCATTGCGCTCCGGACTCACAATGTCACGTCCTTCGCCGGGATTGTCAACAAGGATGTGTTTTACCCGGAACTGCTCTCAACCGCCACCTATCGTGACCTGGTGGACGCGCAGGTCGTCCTGGCGGTGAATTCCAACACCGATACCGAGCACTTTGTGGCCGATATCATGGCCAAACGCGCGCTTCGAAACGGCGGAAAACTGATCTATATTAATGATAAACCCAACCGAACATCCTTGTACGCCGAACATTTCCTGCAGTGCAAGGACGGATCGCAGCCGTTTGTCATCCTCGGCATCCTGAAGGAATACGCCGCCATTACGAAATCGGACCTGACCGGCGCGGCGGAATTACTGAAAGCCGCCGGAGAACTGACCACACAGCAGATTACCGAGAAAACGGGCGTGTCTTACACGGATATCCAGTCGGCCGCGCAACTGCTCGCGAAGAGCATCATGAAAGTCGTTGTCCACAACAAGGATTTCCGGGGATTGCGAGCCGTTGATGATTCACGCATCATTGTCCTGTCGGCCCAACAAATGGGATGTTTAGTGCTCAGCCTACATGAAAAAGCGAATATGCAGGGATTGCTGGATATGGGTGCGCATCCGGACTGGTATCCGGGATATTTGCCAACGACGGACGTCGCGGCCATTGATGAACTCGAAAAAATGTGGTGCGTCGTTCTTCGTGATCTGGATACGGCTCAGACCGATATTTCAAAACTGCTGCGCGAGAAGAAAATAAAAGTCGCGGTGATCTTCGGGGAAGACCCGATCGGCAACGAGGCGATACCGATGGATCTGCGGAACGGGTTATTTGCCGCCGATTTCATCGTAACAGCCGATCTTCGTTTTAGCGACACAGCCAAGGCGTCAAATGCGGCGCTGCCCCTGAGCGCGACCGCCGAAACCAGCGGTACGATGACCAACGCGGAACGGCGTATTCAGCCTGTCGTCAAGGCGATCCCGTCCCCGACCGGATATGAAACCTGGCAGGTTATCGCCGGACTGGCTTCAGGAATGGGTTATCGTTTTAAAATGCATTATGAATCGCCTGGGGACATCATGAATGAAATCCGGAAGGTCGTTCCCATTTACAAAACCGTTGACCCCATGAGTGCGGACGGCGAAGCTGTATGGGATATCGGCGCCTGCCGATTGCCCGGTGTCCCCGCCCGGCAATCGCTGAACGGCAAAACAACGTCAACCATCCCGACGCTGTATCTCGACATCCTTGAAAAACATTTCGACGAGTGGTTTGATGCAAAATTCCGTAAAGCGCGGGAAGAGCAGAAACCTTAACGGCTGAGTCGATTAAGAATACACGGAGGAAAATCATTTTCAGAAAAAACCGCAAAGACATCCTTAACTTTTGTGTGATTAGAGTTGTACCTGGATAAAAACCTTTAACTCTATGCGAACTTGTGTTTAAATATTTTTGTGGCATTCTGATGATTCAGATTAATGTTAAAGAAAAAACCATTTTTAGTATATTATTGATAATATTCAACATACTAACACGTTTTAAAAAAAATAATTTTTTTCTTGACTTTGCGATTCATTTCGATTAAAATTATTCTTGTATGATTTTAACCCTAATTAATAAACAGAAACCCTCAAAACCTAACTTGGAGAAAACCATGTTAAAGCGAATGATCCTCTCCGGATTAGCCGTTGCCGTGTTAGTCGGTTGCGGTGGACCCCCGAAAGAAGAAATTGAAAAAGCGAAAGCCGCGAAAGCCGCCGCTGACAAAGTAAACGCTGTTGTTTATGCAGCTGAAGTTTACAATGCCGCCGCGACCTTAGACTAAGACGCTCAGGAACTGATCAAGAAGAGCGAATTCGACAAAGCGAAAGCCAAGCTGATCGAAGCGATCAAGAAGTATGACGAAGCCGCGAAAGCCGCTCCGGAAAACATGAAGACCATGGGCGCTGAAACCAAAGCCGCCATTGACGCTTTCGTCAAAAACTGGGAAGCTTATGGTAAAGACAAAGCTGTTGCCGCGTCTGTCAAGAAAATGAAAAAAGACGTAGCCGGCAAATACACTGAAACCAAAACCGCCATTGAAACGCTTGTCAAAGAAGCGACTGAAATGTGCGAAGCTGATCCCGCCGGCGCCAAAGTTAAAGTTGATGAATTCACGGCTAAATTCGCTGACTTAAAAGCGATGACCGCGAAGAAGTAATTTTTCTCTGATTCACACAAACCCCGGATCAACCATCCGGGGTTTTTTTATGCACTGACATTTACGCAGGATTCATCATCACAAAAAAACGCGAATCGTTTTTGAATCCTGAAAAATGCATTTAAACAGCTTCGATTCACTTACAGGAAAAACAGAGATTCGCGCTAATCCTCCGGCCATTCGATCCGTATTTCATCACCCTGAACCGTTACCGGGTATGTGCGCAGGGCAAAACCGGTCCGGTCTAACAACGCCCCGGTCTGGATGTGATAAGTCCAGTCATGCAGGGGACAGGTGATCGAATGCCCGTCCTGCACGCCTTCGGACAGCGGCGCGCCCCTGTGAAGACACTCGTCATCCAGCGCGTAATACTGTCCTTCGGCAAAATACACGGCGATCCTTTTCTTTCCGATGTATATGCTGTGTCCCCGGCCCGGTTTAACATCAGCGGTTTTACAGAGGGTTATGGTTTTCGGCATAACGATACTCCTTAAAAAATTCTAACAACTTTTCAAAGCCTATCAGCAAATTCTCGGCAGTTGTTCCCCGCTGATCATGTCGATAATCCGGCGTGTTCCGATCCGGCTCTTCATGATGACCCGCGCTTCGCGCGAATCCATTACCCGGCCGATGACCGACGCGTTTTGCCCAGTCGGAAAATTTTTCATGATTTGTAGCGCTTTTTCAGCGTCTTTACCGGCGATAAAAGCAGCCATGCATCCTTCATTGGCGACATATAACGGATCCAATCCCAGAATTTCACAGGCGGCAGCAACATCATCGCGGACCGGAATCGCGGATTCTTCGATATGAAATTCATAACCGCCGGACTGGGACAACTCGACAAGAACGCTCGCGAGTCCCCCGCGTGTGGCGTCCCTTAAGCAATGAACATCGATGCCGTTTTCAATCATATTCATGACCATTTCCGATAAGGACGCTGTATCGCTTTCTATTTCACTTTCAAACGTCAGCCCTTCGCGGACGGCCATAATCGCCATGCCGTGCCTCGCGATATCGCTGTTGATGATAATGGAGTCGCCCGGTTGTATTGCCTGAGGATAAATTTCCTTCTCGATGACGCCGATGCCCGAAGTATTGATGAACAGCCCGTCGCCCTTACCTCGGTCGACGACCTTGGTGTCGCCGGTGACAATGTGTACGTTCGCGGCGTCGGCGCTATTTTTCATTGACAGAACGATCTTCCACAGCGATTCCATCGGCAGGCCTTCTTCGATGATAAAGCCGGCGCTAAGATACAGCGGCCTCGCGCCGCACATCGCCAGGTCGTTCACCGTACCGTTAACCGCGAGATCGCCGATGTTACCGCCCGGAAAAAACAGCGGCCGGACGACAAATGAATCCGTCGTAAACGCGATGCGGTTCTTGGGCAGTTCCGCGAATGCGCCGTCGTGCCGCCGTTCCGTCAGCGGATTGGCGAACGCGCGGGCAAACATCCCGTCGATCAGCTGGTTCATCAGCTTTCCGCCGCCGCCATGGGCCATCACGACATGCGGGTATTGGTCAACCGAAACAGGGCAGCTCCATGTGAGCCGGTCTGAAGTCCCGTTATCTTTCATCATAACATAATTATCCTTGTTTTTTTTCCGACATCGCGGGGGGTTGAGTTTGAACAGGGAGATACAGTTTAAATTCCGATCCCTTGCCGGATTCGGACGAATATTCAATCCATCCGTGGTGGTGCTGGATAACGCCGTAACTGATGGCCAGACCGAGGCCGGTGCCCTCGCCGACTCCTTTAGTCGTGAAGAACGGTTCGAATATTTTATGCCGGTGTTCTTCCGGAATTCCTATACCGTCGTCGCGGACGGAAATGACGATGGCTTCGTTTCCTCTGCAGGTTTTGATCCAGATATTCCCTGTTTCCTCCCGTTTGACTCTCTTTTGCGTAAATTCAATCGCGTTTTTCAATATGTTCATTATCGCGTGATTCAACTGGCCCGGCAGTCCCTGAATGACTGGAAGTTCGCTCATGTCGGTATGGATCATCACGCCCTGCCGGTCGCGGGATCGGATCAGGCTCAACAAATAACTGATAGTCGTGTTGACGTCGATTTCGATCAGTTCCGATTCATCCATGACCGAAAAATTCCTCATGCCTACTACAATATCCCTGATGCGTTCGATGCCCAGTTTGATGGTTTGAAGAAGATCCGCTTTTGCCTGTATTTCATCCGGCGTGATCCTGTCGGCCTGTGCGTTTTTCGTCAGCTCTTTTAAATCCTTCAGGTCCTGTTCGAGTATGCTGATCGTTCCGTAAGTAAAATTCAGCGGATTATTGATCTCATGCGACATGCTTGATACGAGGCGGCCGAGCGAAGACAATTTTTCCGACTGAATCAGCTGTTCCTGGTGCTGACGGATTTGTTCGTTTTTCATTTCCAGTTCGCTGTTTTTTTCTTCGATCGTTTTGGTGCGTTCGTGTACTTTTTGTTCCAGTTCCTCGTTCTGCCGGCGAATGGCATGAAGGCGGTATCGGTACAATGCATACAATCCTGAAAGGACTAGTATCAGCGCGGAAATCCGGAACCATTCGGTTTCCCAAAACGGCGGATGGATGACCACGCGGATTTCATAGGGCTGTTCATTCCAGACGCCGTGACTGTTCGTCGCTTTGACCCGGAAAACGTACGCGCCGCCGTCGAGATTGGTATAACTGGCGTACCGGCGCGTTCCGGAATTGATCCAGTCATTGTCAAATCCAACCAGTTGATAGGCGTACCGGTTTTTGCTGGCCGTCGTATAGTCCAGGGCGACGAATTCAAACGCGAAAA
>JBBIRG010000061.1:0-6726 GCA_037441945.1 Bacteroidota bacterium
TCCGGATCGTCGTTTTTTGTGTGCATCCACAGGAGATAGAACGTTTCCGCCTGCGTGGTATCGAGCGAAAGAGCTTCGACGAGTTGGTTGTACGCTTTTTCGCCGTATTTTCCGGGATCGGCGTTCATGTAGGCCTGCGCGAGCGCCCGACGGGCATGCGCGGAATTTGAATCCGTCGCAACCGCTTTTTCGCCGTACCGCAGAGCGCGGATGAAATAATCGCCGGCCGGTTTTCCGGATTTTTCAGTTTCGTAACCGATGAGCGACAGCGATTGCGCAAGCCCTGCCAAAGCGGGAACATAAAGCGAGTCTTCTTTCAGCGCCTTTTCATAATGGCCGGCCGACCGGTTCAGTTCTTTCAGCGTAAACTGAAGGTACGCGGCTCGTCCTTTTTCGAAGCGCTTTTTCGCTTTATCTGTATTCTGCGCGGCCAGCATAAAAGTGGCCGTCAAAAAAATGAACGCCGCGAGCGCAACAGGTCTCATACTTCTTCCTCCGGTGTATAATGATCCTCATACGGTTCCGCGCCGAACACATCGCCGAAATGCCGTATCAGATGAGTTTCAAATTCATTCATGGGTATATTCCGTCCCGTCAGTTCGCCTACGGACGTTACGCCGAAATGCTCAATTCCGCAAGGAATGATGCCGGAGAAATAAGACAGGTCGGTATTGACGTTCAGCGCGAAACCGTGCATGGTAATCCACCGGCTGACCTTGACGCCGATCGCGCATATTTTCATCGGTCCCTGATCCGTGTCCGTCCATACGCCTGTATACGGCTGAAACCGCCTTCCGGCAACGCCGTAATCCGCAATCGTGCGGATGACCGTTTCCTCGAGGTCGCGCAGATACCGTCGCACGTCGCGGTAATAACAGTTGAGGTCAAGAATCGGATAACCCACAAGCTGTCCCGGGCCGTGATACGTTATATCTCCGCCGCGGTCGATTTCATATAACGCGATGCCGCGCTCCTTCAGTTTTTCAGGGCCGAGGAGAAGATGCCGCGAAACGGTTTCTAATCCGTCGCGGCCGACCGTGTACGTATGCGAATGTTCGCATAGGATCAGCCGGTCTCCGGCCGCGGCATGAAAGCGCTGTTCAAAGAACGTTTTCTGGAGATCCCAGGCGAACCGGTAATCGGACAACCCGAGTCTGTAAACCGCGATCGCCTTCGCGGGCATTTATTCGGCGGCCGGCGGCGTGAAGGTTCGCGCGGCCAGTTCCTTGTCGAGCATGAAAAGTCCGTGCGGATGACCGCTGATCATTTTCACTTTATGAAGAAGTTTTTCGGCCGACGCTTCTTCCTCAACCTGTTCGTCAATGAACCACTGAAGGAAGCTCTTCGTTGCGTGATCGTTTTCCTTTATCGCGAGATCCATGATGTCGTTGATGCTCTTCGTGACGAATTGTTCGTGCTTCAGGGTCAAATCAAAAATCTCCTCAAACGATTTAAAATCCACCTGAGGGCCTTCGATCGGCATGAGTTTGACTCGTCCGCCGCGCTCGTTGAGGTAACCGAAAAACTTCATTGCGTGAAAATGCTCTTCCTGGGCCTGAACGTGAAAATGATTGGCGATGCCGTCGAAATTTTCGCTTTCACTGTAAGCCGCCATCGAAAGATACAGGTACTCGGAAAATAATTCTTTGTTGATCTGGCTGTTGATCGCCTCCTGCAATTTGGGTGAAATCATGACTGTTATCTCCTGTTCGAATTAGGTTTATAAGAATGAATATAATGAAAACAATTAATTTTGCAAACAAATGTATTCGTTTTGATAAACGTAAAATCGTGATGATTATTTCAGCAAAAAGGCCTGCAGTTTTATGCGGTTTTTGACGCATTTATTTGCATACATCGATTGACTTCAACAAGAATACGATTGTCGGGTCTGATTCCGCGCAAACATTCTTCTAAACTATAATTGGAAATCATGATGCGGAATTTCATCCCTATGGTTATAGCGGGATGAGCTTTTTATTTATTAATTGTCTCAAAATAGCAACAACAGTATCGAAAAATAATTCATGTTTCGCCGGCGCCTTGTTGTTTCCATAAGAGGACATGAGTAAATACATCAATACAAGATTTCTCTCCCGACAAGTCGGGATCGAAATGACACAGGAAGGGCGTTTATTCAAAAAATAGTAAGGCTCTGTTTAATTAACCCATTTCTGTGTCATTTCGAGCCCGATTCCTGTCCCGAGTCCCGATACATCGGGATCAGGGGGATGTCGGGATCGAGGGACAATCGGGCGAGAAATCTTGTATTATCATTTTTTTCTGTTATCATGCGAATGGGTGGGGTTTGAATCGATTAACAAATTTATGTTTTAATCACTGCCGTTTTAATTATGAAACTATTAATATTATCTCGCAACGTATGGAAAAGCAGTTATTAGTACGGCGTTGACGATACAACATCGGGAAAAAAAGTTATGCGTTGCATTTAAAACTTGCCAAATAATACACGAATTCCACCCGTAAGGGATATAATAAATCATGATCCACTAACATTTCTTTCATGGTATCTTGAAGAAAATCGGCTGATTTTTAAAATGAATAAAATTATTATTGACAATATACTCCGAACCGATTAAATTGACCGATCAATTCAAACAAGGAGATTTTTGATCAGACCATTGCTACGAATTTAACTGTGTGAATTAAATTATTCTGACGAAAGTCTCTTTTTTTGGCGATCGCTTTCTTAAATACTCCGATTCCACTAAAATTTTACTTTACCTATTGTTAACGACAAGGATGACGATATGACCCGTCAGTATCGAATGATCCTGGCCTGCCTCTTGCCGCTGGTATTCTCTGTCCCCGCTCATTCTCAAAGCGGTATGCGCGCGGATGTTCTTCGCTCGGACGAAAACGGCGCTACAATTGAGTTATCGTTCAGCGGATATGAAATCGAGAAAACAACCCGCGACGGAATAGAATACAGCATCCTGAATTTCGGGCCCGGCTTTACCCCTTTCGGTGAACCCGGCGAACCGCAATTATTTCAAACACAGTACAGCCTGCTGGCGCCATCGCGTTCTGCCGTAAGCCATCAGGTCACTGTGAATGAATATGAAACGGTCAACGGAATCCGGTTGCTCCCTAACCCCGCTTATCAGTATGATGAATCGGAGATGCCGGCATCCATTCGATATGAAGAGGGGCCGGATTATCTGAAAAACGCTTACCTGCCCGGTCAGAATACGGCGATTCAAATGTCCTCACTCAGGGACTGGAATGTTGCGCGCCTGACGGTCTGTCCAGTATCGTATCACCCCGCATCGGGACAGTTAAAAATCTGGAAACGCGCGACAATACACGTCAGCTTCACCGGCGCAATTCAAAATAATTCGGGTTTTACAACTCTTTCAAAAGAAGACGCCCTGTATTCCGGAATGTTCCTTAATTTCGAACAGGGAAAAACCTGGAGAACCTCCGTGTCTTCGCTGCTGTTTCAGAAAACAACTAAAAATCTTTTAGCAAACGGAACCTGGTATAAAATAAAAATATCCGAGGACGGATTTTATAAATTAGACAAGCAATTTTTCTCGGATATCGGGGTCAAAATCAATTCGATCGATCCTAAAACGATTAAAATATTTAACAACGGCGGCAATAATCTTCCTATTCTGCCGGACAGTTTAAGTTTTGCCGATCCGGCTAATCCCCGAGGAATTTCGGGATATACGCTGATAGAAAACGCGATCCGAGTCATCGGCGAAGCGGACGGTCGGTTTGAAAATAACGATTATGTTCTGTTCTACGGACGGGGCGCAAAAAATTGGTTCTTTGATTCAACGGCAAATAAATATATTTACCGGAAGAATTATTATTCCGAGGAAAACATTTACTGGCTAACTTTTAATGACGGTATTGACGGAAAACGCATTCAGTCCGCCGCCTCATCTTCAGGCGCCGCCGAAACGCAGAATTATTTTCTTAACCGCTACCATTACGAAAAAGACGAAGTCAACGTCTATCAGTCGGGATTAGTCTGGGTTCATAAACCGATTGGCAACGGCCAGTCGGCGACCTACCCGGAAACAGCGCTCATTCCGCCGGGAGGTTTGCTGAATCAAATGGTCCCATCCATGCCCGTTCAGTATACGGTCAAAGTAAAAGGTTCGGTTCATAACGGAACGCACCGGTTTACCGCTTCGGTTGACGGACAGCATTCTGTAACCGGTCCCCAATTCGGCAATTTCAGCGGACAGATGATTACTATCAACGCGGAACCTGCAAATCTCAGCTCAGGAAGGGTGTCGCTTTCCTATTCAAGCACAACGGCAGGCAGCGCCGGATCGCTCGACTGGTTTGAGGTTCAATATTATAAGTCACTCCGGTTATTTCAAAATGAACTCGCGGTCTTCTCGCCCATAACCGCCGGCAATTACCGTTCCGGTTTCACTGCAGGGAGCGCCGCTGTCATCAACATGGATTTATGATATCACCGATTTTTCCAATGTACGGGAAATCCTGCCGTTATCCGGCGCAAACGATAGTATTATTTTTCAGGATGCGGTTGTTCAGAAACAACCGAAAAAATATCACGTGATCAACGCTAAGGCAGTCAGGCGGGTTAACAAATCGCAGGTTACGCTCGACCGTAATTCCAACCTGCAAAACGCCATGAATTCGGCGGACTATGTGATCATCACGCATCAGGCGTTTATGGGAGAATCGAACCGTCTAGCCGCGCACCGCCAGCAATTCAACGGATTCCGCGTAATGGTTGTAGACGTCCAGGATGTTTTCGATGAATTTGGCGCCGGCATTCCCGATCCGGTGGCCATCCGCGATTTTCTGCGCTACGCTTATTACCGATGGCAGACGCCGCTGAAACATGACAAGCTCATGTATGTCCTGCTGATGGGCGACGGGGATTATGATTACCGGAATATTGTGGTGAAATCTAACCACAATTGGGTTCCGACTCTGCAGATTCAGAGTGACTACGTATCCAGTGGATTTCCATTTTATTCAAGGCAGGTGGACGATGCTTATGTATATGTAAACGACCTGCAGATTAGTTTAGATGCATCCGATGGCAGCGATTTTTACCCTTTTCTGACCAATGTTACACCAGACATCGCTTTAGGCCGGATACCCTGTAATACCATTGAGGAATCCCGGGCTGCCGTGGATAAAACAATAGGCTTCGAAAATGCCAGCCCTTTGGAAACATGGAAACATACCATGATTTTTTTATCCGATGATGAATTTGCGCCAGAAGGTTGCGAAATCCTCGATTATCATTTAGGTAATTCCGATAAGGTTATTTCCGATACACTGTTTATTCCGGGTTATATCCGCAAGGAAAAAATATACCTGAGCGATTTTCCCTACGAAATGATCGGTTCGTCGCGGTTTGCCCGAGCGGCGCGGGATCGTTTCATTCAGATGATCAACCAAGGTTCTTCAGTAATCAATTATGTCGGTCACGGCAATCCCAAGCAACTGGCGCATGAGCGGGTCTACGAGGATGAAACGGATTTTCCGCTGATCCAAAACCGCGACCGTTATTTTTACTTTACCAATTTTTCATGTTCATTCGCCAAATTTGACGCCATCGACCGGCAGGGCGGGGGAGAAAAATTTGTCGTTACGCCGAACCGGGGAGCGTTTGCTTTATTTGCAGCCACTCGGGTGGTATCCGGCGGACATCATACAAGTTTAATGGATCGAGTTTTTTATCGGTTGCGACAATTAGGTTACATCGGACTGGCTACTTTGATGGCAAAAAATTCTATTGTCGGCTACCAATTTGATAATGAAAAATACAATCTGCTGGGCGATCCCTCCGTATCTATTCCCTACGCCGACCGCCGCGTTGTTTTTACATCCGTTGATCCGCCGACCATTAAGGGGCTCGCCAAAACTTCGGTCAGCGGTTATATTACCGATCTCACCGGACAAACAGACGTAACCTTCAACGGGGATGTGATGATTTCGCTGTTCGACCGTTCCGTTACGAAAAGAATACAGTCGGAATGCTTGCCAAACGACGCCAAGAACATCACCTATGACGGACTGTATATTTACCGCGGCCTTGTAAAAGCCGCGAATGGTTTTTTCTCAGCTGAATTTATTGTTCCCAGGGACATCAGTTACAGCGCAGAAAAAGGAAAATTCACCGCGTTAGCGTTTGACAACGGGAAACTCGCCGGCAGCGCCATGAATAATATTATGATCGACAGCGTGACGCAATTTATCAGCGACTCGGTTGGGCCCGGCGTGTTCGTTCAGTTTGAAGGACAACAATTCGCCAACGGCGACGCGGTTCCGGAAAATCCCGTTTTGATTGTTTACTTGTCCGACAGCAGCGGTATCAATATAACCGGATCAACCGGCCACCAAATTCAATTAGACGTGAATAACCGGACCACCTACAACCTGACCCCGTTTTACACGCCCGAACGCGATCTGTACACGCACGGATCGGCGCGCATCACGCTGAATAATCTCGGCGTCGGTAACCATACGGCGACACTGACCGCCTTCGATAACGCCAACAATGTCACCAAAACCATGTTCCGCTTCCGGGTTATAAAAACAGGATCCGACGACCGGACACTCGAAAAGATCTCGCTGAAAAACGTGATGAATTTTCCGAATCCGTTCAAGCGGGAAACGCATTTCACATTTATCAGCAATCATCCCGCGAGCGACATCGAAATTCGCATTTTCACCGTAGCGGGCAGACTGATACGGAAAATT
>JBBIRG010000061.1:6751-9447 GCA_037441945.1 Bacteroidota bacterium
TTTGGTTACAATTCCATACAATGGGACGGCCGCGATGACGACGGCAACCGCCTGGCCAACGGAGTCTATTTATACAAAATTGACGCGAAATCGCAATCGGATAATTCCAGCGCGCGGTTTATCGGAAAAATGATGATAGCAAAATAATTTATACCAACCAAACGGAGGTTGACTCTTATGTCCAATCGTTTTCCCAAGACGGTTATCCTGTTCGGAATGATCGTATCCCTGTTCACCGGAAATCTGCTGTTTATGGCTCCTGCCGCCCAGGCCCAGGTCAGCGAAGCCGGCGTACTGTTTCTTCTCATACCCCCCGGCGCCCGCCACAACGGCATGGGACAAGGCGGCGTCGCAATCGCCAAAGACGCCAACGCGATTTACTATAATCCCGGCGCGCTCGCGCTGATGGATTATTCCGAAGAAACACCCCGCAACATTGAATTCATGCATGTAAACTGGCTGCCGGGATTCGGGCTTGACCTTTTCTACGATTACGCTTCCATGTCCTGGTACATGGAAGATATCGGCATGATCGGCATGAATTTCACTTATTTTAATCTCGGAGAGCAGACCATTACCGACGATCAGGCTAAAGAATTGGGCAAACTCAACAGCTTCGACATGTCCATCGGCGCAACTTACGCGACTAAGCTCAGCGACGACCTGGGAATCGGCGGAAGCCTGAAATTCATATATAGTAAATTGGCCAATAAAGACGGAACGGGGCAGAACATAAAGGGCACCGGCAGTTCGGTCGCGATAGACGTGGGCGTAATGAAAAAGAATTTTTTCCTGAAAGACCTCACGTTCGGCGCCAGCCTGGTGAATGTCGGTCCTAAAATTTCCTATGTGGACGAAGCCCAGGCGGATCCGCTGCCGACCAACCTCCGCGTCGGCCTGGCTTACCCTGTTTATCAGTCTGAATTTAACAATGTGATTTTTACTTACGAAATCAACCGTCTTATCGTTCGCGGCGATACGCTTCGATCCCGCGGACTGATCGAAGGTCATCCGTTCTCTAGTAAGTTTTATACACGGTCCGCTCTGTTTACGACGTGGTCCGACAACGGTTGGCACCGCATCGGGCATAATATCGGCGCGGAATACACCTATTCGGATTTTCTTGCTCTCCGCACCGGCATGGCGCTGGACGTTGCGGGAAAATTATACGATATGAACTTCGGCGCCGGCATTAAATACAAAATGTTCAAATTAGACTTTGCTTACACGACCCGCCTGGCGGGCGAATTTAACGCGCGAGACGGCTCCCAGTTTTACAGCATCGGATTTGTATTCTGAAATACCAATACTTTAAGTTGACATAAACCGGATAAATCCCTATTATTGCAGGGCAATTTATTCGGTTTTTTATTATTATGCATACAGCCGCAGATTCACAGATAATTTATGACGGCCAGCCGGATATTTAATAAACTATTTTCACTCTTTAAAATACAAATAATGTTTACACTGTTTAACAACAAAGCGATTATGACGCCTATTCTGATGAAAAAATTTTTTCCGGTGTTTGTGATTATCACATGCGCCCTGTCCGGCGCCGGACAAATACTGGACGCGCAGACCCATAAACGCTTATTCCATTCGCAGGAGCAAGCGCAATCCGCCTATTCGCCAAAAACCCATACCGGCATTCCCTCGACCCTCCGGGTACTGGCGCTGCGCGTACAGTTCCGGCTGGAAGAACCCGACTTCTCCGGCACTACAGGCAACGGCCATTTCGACCTTCGCGACCTGAGGAATTTGCCTGATTCCATTCGTATCGATCCGCCGCCGCACGACAAGCGCTACTTTGAAGACCAGCTCGAGGCGATGAAAAATTATTTCAGCGACGTATCTGACGGACTGCTTGACATCCAGTACACGGTCAAGCCCGACGGGATGAATGACGCCTATACGCTCAATCAGTTTATGTACCATTACGGCATCACCGGAACGCAATCCATCCGCGATATCCGGTTAGCCAAATTACTCAAGGACGCCGTCACGATCGCCGATACGACGGATAACATTGATTTCTCGCAGTACGATTACGTCATCGTCTTTCACGCGGGCGTCGGGCAGGATTTCAGCAACCAGGATAATACGCCGAATGACATCGCGTCGCGTTTCATTTCGTACGACATGCTGAAAAAATACGACACCACCGCCTCCTTCGACGGCATTCCGGTGAACAACGGATCGCATAAAATCCGGAGCGGCGTCATCGTTCCTGAAACGGAAAGCCAGTATCTCGTTGATCCGGTTTTCCAGGTCGATGTTTTCCAGGAAATCGGCCTCTCGGGAATCCTGATCGCCAACTTCGGAAGCCAGCTCGGAATGCCCGACCTTTTTAACACCGCGAACGGAAGACCCGCGATCGGAATGTTCGGACTCGAAGACCAGGGCGCGATGAACGCCAATGGACTGATCCCCTCCGAACCCGACCCGTGGACGAAGATCTATATGGGCTGGGCGTCTCCGGTCATACTTACTGACAGCGCGAATTTTCATTTGTATCCACGGAAATTAGCGGGGCAAAACACTGTTTATAAATTGCCTATCAATGATTATGAATATTTTCTCATCGAAAACCGGCAGAAAGACGTTGTGGACAACAATCTGTTTCCGGTCGTGATTTCCAAGATTGATACGATCAATGAAAACAGAACAACGATCATCGATACGGTTTACATGTC
>JBBIRG010000062.1:0-261 GCA_037441945.1 Bacteroidota bacterium
CCGTTCCTTTGCGCGGCGGGAACAGCAGGCGATCGATGATTTGCGGAAGCAAATTCAAACTAACGGGTATCAACCCTCGCAGTTAACGGCCGTATACCAGAAAATCCGTAACGCGATTGAACAACCAGCTGCGGGAGGATTCTTCCAGGATGGACAAAGCAATATTTCTGAAATCGAGAAGGAACGTATTAATGTCCTGGAAAAAAAAGAGGCAATAAAAAATCAATTATCGTGCATGAGAGATTATTTTCCGGCCGATCT
>JBBIRG010000062.1:271-9447 GCA_037441945.1 Bacteroidota bacterium
GAAGAACTGTTCCAGTCCAGCAGTCTGGACGAACTGATACGGACCGCTGCGCGCATCATCAATTCTGTACAATCTGATCCTGCCGGATTGAACAGATCGCAAAATATAAATCAACAGGCAAAAGGCGTCAATCGCAGGCAACAATCACAACAGCCCTCTTTTGCAATTGTCGGGAAAATGGTAGTTGATGCGCTGGACAAATTTATGAAAGAACTCGAAGCAATCCGTTCGTCTGCAACCGGACAGGAGCCTGAACGGCTGCTTAAAGCCACAGCCGTTTTCCGGTGTTCTGTTAGTCGCGACCTGATGACATGGATAGCCGGGGATTCATACGGGACTTGGGTTTGTGAGGAATTATATAACGGCGGCATATCTTTGGGGGTCAAGCGGGGTTCGGGTATAATTGCTGCAGAAAATTTGCCTGAACCGGTTCGCGCTTGCGCCGGATTTTGCATGAGCGTTGCCGGTAGCATAGCTGGAGATAATGAAAGTTGCGATACCGGCGCCGTTCTTTTCGCCGAAGTCTCTTTTTTGTTGCATGAATCAGATTTTATTAATAAGATACGCGTCTTAATGAATGAACTGATGTTTTGGATGAGCCGAATAATTATTATTACACCTTATACTCCCGACCCGGCCGGAGACGGCGTTGAATATCAGTTTCATTACGGTTCCGGGGGAATAAGGATAATGTCGCCGAATTTTCCAAAGGCATGAAAGTAACATTATTTATAGCTAAAAAATATTTATGGGCAAAGCGGAGAACCGGTTTTATCTCTGTGATCGCCTGGATATCCATGGCCGGCGTGGCTTTAGGAACCGCAGCGCTAATCCTGACGCTTTGCATCATCACCGGATTCGAGCGCGAACTGCGGACGCGTTTTGTAAGTTTCGATTCGCATATCCGTATTAAATCGTTCGACGATTCGGGTTTTATCAGGAATCCGGACAAGGTTCGCCACCGTCTTATGCAGTATCCTCAGATCACGGGCGTTTCTGCGTATCTTGAAAAGGAGGCGATGATCCGCGCCGGAAAGAAGGCCGAAGGCGTTATCGTTAAGGGACTCGATCCCTCAACCGCGGAGCAGACGCTGAGTATACGGCGGAATATCCTGGATTCCCTGCCGCAGGGCGCCTTAAACTTGAAACCGGATTCGGAAACCGCAGAGCTGTCGGCGAATGTCTCTCTTCCTGGCATTTTAATCGGGAAAAAGCTCGCCGACAAGCTGATGGCGAACGTCGGGGACCGGATCACGGTTTTTTCGCTCCAGAATACGCTGGCGTTTATTAAGCAGCCGAAAGTCCGTCAGTTCCGCGTAACCGGCATTTACCGGAGCGGGCTTGCGGAATATGATAATGTGCTGGTTTACATTGACCTGAACGAAGCGCAGTCGTTTTTCGACGCGGGAGACGCCGTTTCTGGTTTTGAGATACGGACCGATAATTTATTTGCCGCCGAAACGCTGGCGAAAGAGCTTAGCCGAGATCTCGGTTTTCCGTATTTCGTCAGGACGTGGTTCGACCTGCACCGGAACCTGTTTGCCTGGCTGGAAAACAATAATTTTATCATGACAATCATTTTCAGTCTCATCATCCTGGTAGCGGCGTTCAATATTATCGGCACGCTGTTCATGATCGTTCTAGAAAAAACACGGGACATCGGCATTCTGCGGTCGATGGGCTCGCGGGCGGCGGATATACGTAGAATTTTTTTATTTGAGGGATTATGGATTGGGATGATCGGATCGGGGATTGGCATCGGCCTCGCGCTGCTGCTGGCCTACATTCAACTGGAGTGGAAGATCCTTTCGCTGAAATCCGACGTGTATTTCATGGATTCCGTTCCGGTCGAAATGAACCCGCTGTATTTCCTGCTGGGCGGGCTTTTCTCGACCGCGCTCTGCATGCTGGCCGCGCTCCTGCCGGCGATCCGAGCCGCGCGACTGGATCCCGTTGAAGCCATTCGCTATGAATAAGGAATTCGTTATCAATGGCAATTGAAAAACTGATTGCATTCCGGTACATGCGCCCCGTCAAAGGGCAGTCGTTTATTTCAGTTATCGGTCTGATTTCCGTGCTGGGTATCACCGTCGGCGTCGCGGCGATTATCATGGTGCTTTCCGTGCTTAACGGTTTTGAGCATGAGGTCAAGTCACGATTCATTGGATTTGATTCCCACCTGAAAGTTCTGCATAAAAATGAAGAAGGTTTTTTGTGGAACGACAGCCTTGAACGAGTGATCCGCGCGGAACCGGGCGCGGTGCATTTATCACCGTTCATCATTGAAAAAGGGATGATCAGCGCTTCAAAAGGCCAGCGCGTCGCTTTCATCAAAGGCGTTGACCGAGACAGGATCCTCCAAGTCACTGAGCTTGAAAAAAACCGATCGGCGGGCGATTTCCATTTTAACGGCGGCGATAACCTGAGCGGCGTCTGGCTTGGATTCAATCTTGCGCTGGAAATCGAAGCGACTGTCGGCGATACGGTGACCGTGATCAGCCCGTCGGGCGTTATCAGTCCGTTCAGCGTTCCGCAGGCGAAAAGGTTCAGGATCACCGCGGTGTACAAAACGGACATGTTCGAATACGACAATGCCTATGCTTTTATAGACCGGAATGACGCGGCGTCATTGTTTGAACGGGAGGACAAAATAGACGGCGTTGATTTGAAGCTGGATGATATCGGCGACAGCTGGGCAGCGCAGAAAAACCTGGCGCAACGCCTCGGCGAGCCCTACCGCGTCGATACCTGGTTTGACCTGCACGCCGACCTGTACAGCGCGATGCAAGTGGAAAAATGGGGATCGATGGTTTTGCTGAGCCTGATTATCCTGGTGGCCGGCTTTAACATCATCAGCACGCTGATCATGCTGGTTATGCAGAAAACCGCTGAAATCGGGATTCTGCGAGCGATGGGGGCCCCGGCGCCCGTGATTTCAGGCATTTTTATCCGACAGGGGCTCTGGGTCGGATGTTTCGGAATTATCCTCGGATGCATGATCGGATACGGCATTTGTTATTTGCAGATTCAGTACGGGCTGATTCCGTTGCCCTCCGGTGTGTTCTTCATCGAAGCCGTGCCGGTGAAATTAAAATGGATTGATTTTATCATGGTTTTATTCGTATCCTTCAGTTTAATTCTGGTTTCGACGTTTTATCCAGCGCGAAAGGCAGCAGGATTGGCGCCGGTAGACGCTTTGCGATCAAAACAATAACAGGTAGAGAAGATGATAACACCGCAATTCATTTTCAATTCACGGCGAATTATTTTGTATACCGGACGGATTGCGTTTTTTTTGATGCTTTCCGGAATATCCGTTCACGGGCAGCGCCTGCGCCAGAACGCGATCACCCATAAATATTCCAAAGGCGATCAATACCGCGTCAGTGTGAGCCAGTACCGCACGTTCACGGTTACCGGCGAATCCATGAACCGTTCTTCGTTCGGCGAGACGACTTATGATTTGTATATGGAGTGCCTGGCGAGCGACGGCGATGTGATGGATGCGCAGATTCATGCCGAAATAACGAAGATCTCCAAAGACGGGCAAAATCTTACCTATCGTCTTGGCCATTCGCTGAAACAGCCGTCATGGCATTTTGCGTTCGACAAATTCGGGCGCGTGCTCCCTGAATCACTGAAACCGCTGGAAGAAAGCAAAACCGCGCCGGATACTTCCTGGATCAGGGATTTTTCATTGTTTTTGGTTCCTTTGCCAGATTATCCCCTGAAGATAGGCGATAAGTGGGAGATCCTGAACGCCGAACTAGCGAAACGCTTTCAAGGAACTTTCGGCGACGCAATTCATATTACCAGAATGAACATGAAAGGACATTACCGTCTGGAAAGCATCGACGACGGAGTCGCCATGATAACGGTCGACGTTGAACTCACCGGATCGGGGCGCGTCCGTGAATCCGATCGCGCCGTGATGGAACTGGATCTGCTGATTCACTTGATGGGCAGTTACTTTCATCATATTGCAAGCGGAAAATTAGTAAACGGCCAGCTCACATCAGAACTGGCATCGATCGGAACGCACGCCGGAAAGGAAGTCA
Source organism: Bacteroidota bacterium (assembly GCA_037441945.1). GTDB lineage: Bacteria > CLD3 > CLD3 > SB21 > JBBIRG01 > JBBIRG01. Next base: position 4,330 of record JBBIRG010000062.1, read on the forward strand.
ATTTCAGTGGAACCCACACGATCAGTTTCTATAATGAAAAATCCAAGTAACACACGCAGCGTACCCGTCATTCAAACCGAAGGGGTCCGAAAATCATATCGGTCCGGCGAGCATGAATTAATAGTACTCCGCGACATTAACCTCACAATTGACGCCGGGGAATTTGTGACCATCGTCGGTCCTTCAGGAGTTGGGAAAAGTACGCTGCTACACATACTCGGCGCGCTTGATCGTCCGACGGCCGGTTCGGTCCGGATCAACGGGATGCCGCTGTCCGGTCTTCAAGACGCGGAACTTGCCGCAATACGAAACCGCAGGATCGGCTTTGTTTTCCAGTTTCATCATTTGCTGCCGGAGTTTACGGCCGCGGAGAATGTGATGATGCCGGCGCTGATCGGGGGCCAAACAAGAGCGAAGAGCCTTGCGCGCGCTGAATACCTGCTGTCGACAGTCGGTCTCGCGGAACGAAAACATCACCGTCCGAACGAATTGTCCGGCGGAGAACAGCAGAGGGTCGCGGTGGCGCGAGCGCTGATGAACTATCCCGACATCATTCTTGCCGACGAACCCTCCGGCAACCTCGACCGGCAGTCTGCCGAAAGTCTCCACCGGCTGCTCTTCGCGCTTTGTGAAGAAACCGGCCAGACCTTCGTCATCGTAACGCATAACGAACATCTTGCCGGCAGTTCGCGCCGCACGCTGAAAATGACCGACGGCGCTGTTACGGATGACGTCAAACATAGAGGCCGCTGAGAGAGATTCCGTGTTTGGTTTTTTAAACACCTTGATTTTATCGGCGCTGGGCTTAGCCCTCATACCGGTTATTATTCATCTGCTGAACCGGAAAAAATCCGTTAAAGTGCCGTTCAGCAGTCTGCGTTTCCTGAAGATGCTTCAGAAGAAACAGATGAAAAATATCCGGATACGCCAGATCATTCTGCTGATCCTGAGAACGCTGATTCTGTTGCTGCTCGTCATTGCGTTCGCGCGCCCCACTTGGCGAAGCGGCTCCCAGCCGTCCATCGAAGCGCATGAGCGAACCTCGCTGATCCTGATCATCGATTGTTCCATGAGTACGGCTTACCAGGGCGGGCAGGGATTGATTCTGGAACGTATAAAACTTAAAGCCGCGGAAATCATTCAACACCTTAAAGATGGCGATGAGGCAATCCTGATAACCTCACCCGGCACGGATGAACAACAGAATCAGGAATTCAGCCGGCAGTTCAGCGAAATCCGGTCGCGCATTCAGCGCCTTACATCGGCGTATTCTCCATCCGATATACGAGAACGGATGGAACTGGCCGCGGAATTGATGAAAAAAGCGAAGAATCCGAACCGGGAAATTATCGTACTTTCGGATATGCAGAAAAATGCCTTCGCGGGTGAAAACACTATTCAGAAGATTTCCAGCGATCAGCCGGTTTCACCGCATTGGCTGTTCATTGATTTTTCACCAGACGCCTGCCGGAACGTCAGCGTCGATTCGGTAACCGTTCTCAGCCGGATTATAGAAAGAAACAAAGCGCTGAAAATCCGGGTGAGGATAGGCAATCATTCACCGACACGCGCGGATGACCTGGGTCTCCGGATGTATTTTAACGGAAAAAAAGTTATACAACAGTCCGTCAGCATCGGCGCAAATGAAACAGCGGACGTCGAATTGGCGGCTGTTCCCGCCGTGACGGGCTTTGTGAAGGCCATGATCGAGATCGACGACGATGAGCTGCTTGCCGACAATCAGTATTTTTTCAATTTTTACATTCCGGACAGGATTCGTACACTTCTGGTTCAGGCGAAGCCCACGCCTTACCGTTTTATCGAACTTGCGCTGAAGCCTGCGCCGCAATTCCGGACGCCTGTGACGCTTGAAACCATGCCATTCGCGCGATGGTCGTCGATTAACTGGAGTCAATACGACGTGATTTTACTGTCGAACCTGCCCTCGCTTGAGGATATCCATATTCAGCCATTGGAACATTTTCTGAAAAAAGGAAAGGGCCTCATGATATTCCCGGGTGACGTCTCCGACGGCAAATCCTATTCGGACGGAATATTCAGGAGGCTGGATATCGGTACGTACCGATCGTTGACCGATCTGAGCGGGCAAGCCGGACAGTCGGCCGGATTCGGCGAACTCCGCATGAATCATTTACTGCTGCAGGGTATTTTTGAGCAAGGTTTCCACGGAGAGCCTGGAAATATAGAGTCGCCGGCTTTTTACAAGTACTGGAACATGGAATACAGCGGGTCGTCAAGCCCGGTGATCCAGTTGACAGGCCGGATTCCCCTTCTGACCGACACTCGGTACGGCAGCGGACGGATTTTGTTTTTTGCTTCCGCGGTTGATCTGAAATGGAACGATCTGCCGTTACGGGGACTGTTCCCGCCGCTGATGCAACGGGCGGTTTTGTACTTGTATTCCTCTTCTCAAGGGCTGGAAAGCCAGTACCTGTGCGGTTCTTTTGTTGAACTTCGCGTGCCCGCGGAACCGGGCGGACAATTGATCATACGCGACGGTTCTGGAAACGATTTCACGCCGCGCACCAAAACTCTGGGCGACGAAACACTGCTCCATATTCCTGGAACCGGCAGACCCGGCACCTATTCGGTTGTGGATCGAGAACGTATAATCCGACTCATTTCCGTAAACCATTATACGCGGGAAAGCGTCCCGGAATATTTGAATCAGGAGGAACTCGCCGCTTTTATGGGCGATCATGCGTATGAACGCATTGATTACGATATTGCCATTGAAGATTATATCCTGACTTCACGTTTCGGTCACGAACTTTGGAAGTGGTTTCTCGCATTGTCTCTTTTTTTACTGGCTCTTGAAATGGTAATATCACAAAGCCACCGTTTTGAAAAAAAATAAATTGTATTGATAATACGTCATGTTTTTTTTAAATTGAAAAGAAAGTTGGTTTTGAATTTGTTACCTTCATGGAATATTGAGTACCAATAATAATAACAGGTTTTAAAAGTAAATTTATATCAGCGAGGGAAATATGGCAGGCGTCGGTATTAATTCCAATGTGAAAGCGGGAAGCCGCGTGTTCCACGTACAGACGGCAACCGTCAAATCAAATAATGCTGTCCGGTCCGAGATTTATGAGAAAGGCCGGTTACTTACTTTTTTTGAAAAAAAGATCGAATCGGGCAATCACGGACATGTCATATCACCCGAGGAATTGCAGAACATCGCCAACGAATTTCATCAGGACCGCGTCTATGAACTGGAGATGCTTTTTGATATGTCCGCCAATGTCCGCACCATCAAGCACGCGTTATCCAATAACAAGATGGGCGTTGTTTTTTTGCGCCTGAATCTCGTCGAGGATGCCATCGACGAATTCAAATTAGCCATTGCGCATAATCCGAAATTCATTGAGGCCTATACCAACCTGGGAAAAGCTTATATTGAAGCCGGAGAATTTTACAAGGCGATCGCCATGCTGAATCAGGCTTTGCGGATCAATGCGAAATATCCTGACATATATAATATTCTGGGTTTGGCGTATGCCATGATCGGTAATTTTCCTGATTCCTTAACCGCGATCAACAAATCACTCGAGATCAATCCGAATTTTTATGACGCTGTGATTAATAAAGCTCTGACGCTGATCGGTATTATCCAGACGCTCGAAAAAGATACGGATCCTTTTTTAACAACCAAAGAAGATTTAATACAAACTGTTGACCGCATTCCGGAATTGCTGAAAAACTCAGAATATCCGTATCTTGCCCGGATACCCATGCAAGCGCTGACCGGCCAGTTTGATCTTGCCGCGGCTGACCTTAAAGACCTGAAGCAATTCATGAAATATAAAAACAGCATCGTCGATGTGACGGACGTGTTTTACCTGAAATTCATGTTCGGCGGCGAAGGACGAAACGACGCGATTATTTCGCATTATGAAAAACTGCTCCAGGAGAGAATTGATAAAAATCCCCATTTTGCCGACCTGCACAATACCATCGGCATACTGCATCTGATCCAGTGCCGTAACATTTTTTTAAAAGCCATCGACGATTTTAAGAAAGCGCTGGCGATCAACCCGGATTACCAGATGGCGAAAAAGAATCTCATTCTTTCCGAAAACGACGGTAAGGGATTTCTAATACTGTTGCGGGCTATTTTAAAGTAATATTTTTTCTCGATCGACGATCATGCTTCATTTTCATGCGTGTAAAATAAATTTTTTCTGATTTCCGGATTATAGAATATTTTTTTTTAATTTAAAAGAAATTATTGCTTTCGCGGGGCGTTTTTAGTTATTATTATATATTATTGATAAAAAAAAAGGAAATTATGCGCCCTTTGCTACCCTTTATCATCGTCCTCATCGTAGGGTTTTTAAGCCTGTCCGGCAAGACGTATGCCCAATCAACATATAGTATGGACCGTTATGCGCTCGACGGGGACCGGGTAAATACGCTGACCATAGAATTTCGAAATCCGTCGTTTGCATTCAACCGGGTTGTTATAGATATGTCGTATCCCGAGATGGCAGCCGCTATTGAAAAAATCACAGTCAACATCGGCAATACCGAGAGTGATTTATGGCTGACTGCGGATTCGGTTTTATTTTTTTCCGCGCGTGATCAGCTAACGGCATGGATCGGCCGATCCGCGCAAAAAATAAATGTCGCTTTTTTCAGGAACATCCTTCCCGGAGAAACGGTCAAAATATTTTTATCGCTGCGGCTGGGTAGAGAAACACGGTGGAATGAAGATAAATTTAACGCCATTGTCCCTTTTGTCATCACCGCGCATCATTCGGAACAGCCGGAAAGACAGATCCGTTTTCTACCTGCAATGAACATGACCATTAAACCTTAACGCATGCTGAACAACCGGGAAAAAATATTTTCATTAACGGCCGGATTCCTTCTCTGGCTGGGGTTACCCTTGTCGGTTTTAGCCAAGCAGGACAGCAGCGGCATTTACCGGTGGACGGATTCGGTGGCGTATTTCTGGGAGGATGTAACAAGCGGTACGACCCTGTCACTCGGAGATGACCAGACTTCCGGGATGATTAATATCGGTTTCTCTTTCAATTTTTATGATACCATTTACACATTACTCTTGCATGATTTCAGTGAGCACAATCC
>JBBIRG010000063.1:0-9389 GCA_037441945.1 Bacteroidota bacterium
TCAGTAATAACAGTTCTCGATTCCGACTCTTTAGTCGGGACTCGAACTGACTCTTTAATTGAATATTCGGCCAGTCTGGAAGAGGATTCTTATATTTGTTTCACCGGTTTCAAATCATACTTGCTTTCACCTGAGGGCTTATCCGATTCAGAAACGGACGACATCCAACGAAAGAATTTTGTCGCCAACCTGGATCCGGTCAATAATTTCCATTCCTTTAATGATTTTTCCGAATACCGTGTAGCGTCCTTCCAGATGGGGTTGAGGCGAATGACAGATGAACCACTGGCTGCCTTCCGTGTCTCTTCCGGCGCTGGCCATGCCGACGGAGCCGCGCTCAAATTTTCGGCCGCTTAATTCGGAAACGACGGAATATCCCGGCCCGCCCCATCCGGTACCCGTCGGATCGCCGGTTTGGACGACGAAATTCGGTACCACGCGGTGAAAATATTGCCCGTTGAAATACTGTTTTTCGGCCAGCTTTACAAAATGTATCACCGTCAGCGGCGCTTCGTCGAAATGAAATTCCATGTCCATGTCGCCCTTTTCCGTGCGAATGACCGCGACGGGACTCTGTGATTTTAACTTGCTCAGGAAAACATAGTCAACTGTTTTCATTTTTTTATGAATTTCTTTTCCAGAAAGCACATCCCGTCCGCAGCATTCTTTGATTTTTTCCGATGCGTATTTTGCAACGCCCGGTTTCGGGTGATTGATGAATTTATTCAGAAAAGTTTCCGTATGCCTGCTCTTAAAAGCAACGGCGGCTTTCATCATTTCCATCATTGCTTCGTCATCATCGAATGGCCGGAGTGAATCGATAATACCGACGGCCTGGAGTACAATGGAATCACAACGTTTTTTATCGGTAAGGATTTTCGGATCATCTGACAGCGCGGAAAGGGCGGTCATGAAATTCGTATATTTTTTTGTCTTAAGCGCCGTGATCAATATCGGGCGCGACTTATTCGTTCTGATTTTTCCGATACCGTTCAGCGCGTTCAACTGAACAAGGTCAAACGAATCGCTGAGCGCCTGACTGTAGAAAGGAATCGTTTTGTCGTCCGCGGCCGGGTACAGCGCTTCAACCGCCTGCGCGCGGCAATAACGCTGAGAATCTCTCATGCAGGACTGCAGAAGATTCAACCAGTCCGCATGATCCAGAACCGATTTGCCGAACATGGCGGAAAGCGATCCGAGAATCGTCGTCTTCTCGCGCCAGGTCGCCGAAGGCGAAAATTGTTCGGCCAAAGTACCGATGAATTCTTTCGGGTTTTTGATGTCCTGTATGTAACTGTTCGCCATGGCGCGTATGGCGCTGAGCCGGACGTGCTCGTCGGGATCTTTCTTGCCTTCAAAGGCGATCAGGAAATATACTTTTTTCAGGTCATCGGATTTAAATTTGAATTGTCCCAGCGCGTTGACGGCGTTGACGCGGACCATCCACGAAGCGTCGTTGGACGCGGTTTCCAGGAGAGCGTCAATGATGGCAGTTTTCAGGCTGTCGTTCCGGGCGCTGTCGTTCAGCAAACCTAACGCACGGGCGGCATTCATCCGGACGGATTCATCTTCGTCTTTTATGGATGTCATCAGATAAGCGGCAAAAACCGGTTTCCGGATGCGCATCATCGCGTACGCGGCTTTCCACCGGACCATCGCGTCCTGGTGTGATAAGAGCGGGATCAGCGCGCTGTCTAACGAAGGGTGGGTTATCCCGCGCATCGCCAGCCGCGCCGCGGCTATGCAGGCTTTTTCGGCGATCAGTTCATTCTTATCCTCCATCTGTTGCCGGATAAATACAGCCGAATTTTCAGTGCCGCATACGCCGAGCGCTGAAATAATACGAGTGCGTACGGATGTGGTCAACGGCGCTGAGTTCATCAGTGTATTTTCAATTTTTCCGGATAAGGTTCGGCTCGTATAGGCGCTTCCCGTTAACCCAAGCGCGACGGCCGCTTTTTCCTGCATGTAAATCGAGCCCTGATTCAGGATTTGGGCAAGAGTATCAACCGCGGTTGTATCCTGTATTTCTCCCAGCGCCTGAACGGCGAGGCCGCGTACAAGTTCATCATTGTCTCTCAGGAACGGATACAAGCTGTCGGCCCGGACACGGTTTACCTTGTACTGCAGAATTTTCTGATATTGCTCATCACGCCGGTTGGCTTTCTGGCAGGACGCCAGTCCAATGATGATCGCCGCTAAGATTACGAATGTGATGCTGTATTTCATTGCGCTTCCTCCATCAGGTTTTCATGCTCAACTGGACGCGGTTTCGCGGGATATCGACATTCAGAACTTTAACGGTCACAATATCACCCGTTTTGACAACGTCCATCGGGTTTTTGATATATTTATTGGACAGTTCGCTGATGTGAACCAGTCCGTCCTGTTTGATGCCGATATCCACGAACGCGCCGAAATCAACGACATTCCGCACCGTGCCCTTGAGAATCATGCCCGGTTTCAGGTCTTCCATTTTCAGGATGTCGCTTTTTAAGATCGGTTTGGGCATTTCGTCGCGCGGGTCGCGGCCGGGTTTTTTCAGGTTATCCAAAATATCTTTCAGCGTCGGCACGCCAACACCGATTTCACCGGCGATTTTCTCAAACGGCAATTTGGAATTTTTCATCTGCAGTCCAAGCAGGCTTCCGGCTGATTTCGGATCGGTGATATTAAACTTGTCTAATAATTTTTTTGTCGCGTCGTACGATTCGGGATGAATCGCTGTATTGTCTAACGGGTTATCGCCGTCGGGAATGCGGAGGAATCCCGCCGATTGCTGGAACGCCATCGGCCCGATGCCTGCGACTTCCATCAGCTGTTCCCGGCGGGTGAATTTTCCGTGTTTGTCGCGGTAACCGACGACGGCCGCCGCTGTCCTTGATGAAAGTCCCGACACATAAGTCAGCAGGGACGCGGAAGCGGTGTTGAGATTGACGCCGACGTAATTTACTGCGGATTCGACAACTTGTGCCAGCGCTTCAGAAATGCGTTTCTGATTGCAGTCGTGCTGGTATTGCCCGACGCCGATAGATTTCGGATCGATCTTGACGAGTTCCGCGAGTGGATCGAGCAGGCGGCGGGCGATGGAAATATTGCCCCGCTGGGACGCTTCCAGATCAGGGAATTCCTGCTGGGCAATTTTAGATGCCGAATAAACCGACGCGCCGGCTTCACTGACAATCGCGTAAGCAAGGTCGAGATCCGGTTTGTCTTTTTTCATTTCCGCGATGACTTCGGCGGTAAGCGCTTCCGTTTCACGCGACGCCGTTCCGTTGCCGATCGCGATCACCGTAACGCCGTATTTCTGAACCATGCGTTTGATAATCATCTTGGCTTCGTCGTGCCTTTTCTGCGGTTCATGCGGATAAATCGTGTCGCCTTCGAGGTACTTGCCGGTCGTGTCGATCACCGCGACTTTGCATCCGGTGCGGTAACCCGGATCGATGCCCATGATGACGCGGTCTTTCGTGGGTGGCTGGAGAAGCAGGTTTTTCAAATTCTGCGCGAAAACGTGGATGGCATGTTCTTCGGCCATATCGGTAAATTCATTCCGTACTTCGCGTTCGATGGAAACGGCGATCAGACGGTCGCAACTATCCTGAATGCTTTCGGTCATGTGCGGATAAAAAACGGACGCGGGATTTTTGAGGTATAATTTTCCGATGATCCCGCAGGCGGTTTCGGTGTCGGTCTGCAGCATCACGCGGAGTTTGTCTTCCTTTTCGCCGCGGTTGACGGCCAGAATACGGTGCGGCGGCATTTTGGCGATGGGTTCACGGTAATCGTGATACATCTCGTAATCTTTGTCGTTCTCATCTTTCGTCTTTGCGACCAGGATGCCGGTCAGCCGGGAGAATTCACGGATTTCCTTCCGCACGTCGGCGTCGTCGCTGATCATTTCGGCGACGATATCGCGCGCGCCCTGCAGGGCTTCTTCCGCCGAGGCGACGTTTTTTTCCGAGCTGATGAATTCGTCCGCATAATCCTCCGCCGTTCCCGTCAGCGTATCCTGCCGGATCATCATCATCGCCAGCGGTTCAAGTCCTTTTTCCTTCGCGATGATCCCGCGCGTGCGCCGTTTGGGCTTGTACGGAAGATACAGATCCTCCACTTCCTGCAGTTTCAGCGCGTTCTGGATTTTTTGCCGCAATTCTTCGGTCAGCTTTCCCTGTTCCGCGATAGAATTCAGCACAGTTTCCTTGCGGGCTTCCAGCGTGCGGTAATACGTCGTTTTATCCTGTATGTCGCGGATCTGGTTTTCATCCAGTCCTCCGGTGACTTCCTTGCGGTACCGGGAAATGAAAGGTACGGTGTTTTCGGCGTCGAGCAATTCAACGGTCGCCTGAACCTGTCTGGGCGTCACGTTCAGTTCACGGGCGATGAGTTGTAAGATGTCTTGTTCAGTCATGGTGATCCTGTAAGTATCAGAAAAGTGTTTGTTTAAAGCGGCGAATGATAGGGGTTTTATACGGAAAAAGCAAATGAGTAAATCATTTGCTATCAGCTCATCGCCAGCATTTTCTGAATTGGTTTCAGCGCGCGGAGGCGGATATCGTCCGGCAAAGTGATTTCCGGAGCCCGGTTGATCATACATAGATAAAGTTTCTCGGGCGTATTCAGCCTCATATGCGGACAGACATTGCATGCGCATTCATTATCCGGAGGGGCGGGAATGAATGTTTTCTCCGGGCATGATTTTTCCATCTGGTGAATAATGCCGGGTTCGGTCACGATGATGAATTCCTTATTCGACGACTGCCGGACGTAGTTCAGGATGCCGCTGGTGGATCCGATGAAATCAGCATGCGCGAGGACGCGTTCCTCGCATTCCGGATGCGCGAGGACGAGCGCGCCGGGATGGGCGACTTTAAGCTGGACAATCCGTTTTTCTGAAAACACCTCATGCACTTCGCAGGCGCCTTGCCAGAGAGTCATCGGGCGGCCGGTTTTTTTTATCAGGTACGCGCCGAGATTTTTATCGGGCGAAAAAATGATCGGCGTGGATTCGGGAATCTGGCGTATCAGTTTTTCCGCGTTGCTGGAAGTGCAGATCAGGTCGCTCATCGCCTTGACCGCGGCGGAACAATTAATATACGTGATCGCGAAATGATCCGGATGCGCATCGCGGAACGCCCGGAACCGGTCCGGCGGACAGCTGTCGGCCAGCGAACAGCCGGCGTTCATGTCGGGTACGACGACGAGTTTTTCCGGATTCAGGATTTTAGCCGTTTCCGCCATGAAATGCACGCCGGCGAAAACGATCACATCAGCGGAGGTGGACGCGGCTTTTCTTGCCAGTTCCAGGCTGTCACCCACGAAGTCCGCGATATCCTGGATCTCCGATTCCTGGTAATAATGGGCGAGGATCACGGCGTTCATTTCGCTGCGCAGACGGCCGATTTCGGAAAAAACGTCTAAAGACGGATCAATGTCCCGTTCTGTGAGAAGGGGCCTAGCGTCGCTCATGTTTGTACTTTCGTATGAATGGCGTTAATGGATTGATATCGCTGGACAAGCTGAAAAACCGCGATTCCGTAGGCGACCGCCGCGTTCAGAGACTGTTTCATGCCGAACATCGGAATCTCCGCCGCGCAATCGCAAGCGGAAATGGTTTTCTGCGTGATGCCTTCCACCTCGTTTCCGATTACCAGTCCGACGGGAAAGGAATGCGTCATATTCATGATATTGCGGCTGTTTTCGCAGTGTTCCAAAGCGATGACGTAAACACCCATATTTTTCAGGTCGTTCACCGCTTCCACTCCCGTGCGGAAATACCGCCAGGGAACGGTCTCCGTGGCGCCCAGCGCGGTTTTGTCGATTTCCTTCCGCGGCGGGCAGGCGGTATAACCGCAGATGATTAATGCGCTGATACAGGCGGCGTCGGACGTCCGGAACATCGCCCCGACATTATACATGCTGCGGATGTTCTCTAATATCACATACACCGGAAACCTTTCCGCGTTCCGCATGTCATCGGCTGTATACCGCTGGCGCGTTATTTCTTCAAAAGTCAGCTTGCGCATCGCCTAATTTATTTATTTTTTTGGACACTGCCAATGTTTTTTTACATCCGTGAATCGCGTATTTCCGGGACTGACTTTTTTAATGTTGTTTATCATTTTAGAAACCTATAAATTCGCGGCAACATTCGGCATACCCGATCAAGAACAATTTAATTTGGGGTACTATGGATAACAATTCCAAATCCTATCAGCGCGATTATGATTTGTCATGGATCGGCGAGGGTTACAGCACGCGCATCCGTAAATTCCAGAAACTGATGCGGTACAAAGTCCGCGACGTTCTGCTGATTTCCAGTTTGTATGACTCCTATCTTTTTGAGGAAGACGGACAGATTTATGATCTTGTCCGGCAGGAATATCAGGGACTGAACCTGAGCAATGTTCCGGAATTTACGCATGTGATGAGCGGCATAGAGGCTCTGGAAATGCTGAAGGAAGACAACCGGTATGACCTGATCATCACTTCGATGCATATCGAGGACATGCACGTGATCCGCTTCGCCAAGCTTCTCCGGGAGGCCGGCGTTAAAACGCCGCTCATCCTGCTGGCCTATGACAACCGGGAGCATAAGGAAATCGTGACGCTGTACGACACTTCTATTTTCGACCGGATATTCATCTGGCAGGGCGATTATCATCTTCTGATTGCGATTATCAAATATGTGGAAGACCGTCTGAACGTGGAGGACGACGTCAAGGAAGCGGGCGTGCAGTCTATTATCCTGATTGAGGACAATGTAAAATTTTATTCGACCTACCTTCCGCTGGTGTACACGGAGATCATGAAGCACTCGCAGCGCCTAACCACGGAAGGGCTGAATCTCACGCACAAGTTTCTGCGACAGCGCGCGCGGCCGAAAATTCTTCTGTGCACGAGCTTCGAGGAAGCCTGGGATTATTTTGAGCGGTTTGAAGAGAACGTACTGGGGGTCATCACGGATATCAATTTTGAGCGCAACGGCGAAAAAGATCCCGAAGCGGGCTTATTGTTTGCGCGGAAAGTCCGGGAACGGTATACGGACATTCCGGTGCTGATCCAGTCCAGCAGTCTCGAACTGAAACAAAAAGCCGTCGAATCCGGCGCGGTATTTTTGCAGAAAGAATCGCCGACTCTTCTTCATGAACTGCAGGACTTCATGACGCGTTATATGCACTTCGGGGATTTTAATTTCCGCAATCCCGACGGCTCCATTCTCCGCAAAGCCAATAATCTCAAAACGCTGGAGGAGGGCCTGCGCGAAGTTCCCGACGAATGTCTGCTGTACCACGCGAGCCGCAATCATTTTTCGAACTGGCTTAAGGCTCGCACCGAATTCTGGCTCGCTCAGAAGCTCCGGCCGCGAAAGGTCAGCGAATTTTCATCCACCGACGACCTGCGCAACCTGCTCGTTCAGTCGCTGGTGCTGTACCGCGATCTCCGGCAGCGGGGGATCATATCCGATTTCAACAAAGACACGTTTGATATGAAAAACAGTTTTGCGCGCATCGGCGGAGGATCGCTCGGTGGAAAGGCGCGCGGGCTGGCCTTCGTCAACATCCTGATCAACAATTACAATGTGCGCAACCGCTTCGAGGGCATTGAGATTTCGGTGCCATCGGCGGTGGTGATCGGCGCCAATGTGTTTGACCGGTTCATGACGGAGAATAATCTTTTCAATTTCGCGATGTCCTGCAACGATGACGCGGAAATCACCAAACGGTTCGTTGAGGCCGGCCATTTCACGTCCGAGATCAATACCAAACTGGAAGATTTTCTTTCCAAAATCACGTATCCCCTCGCGGTGCGCTCGTCCAGTCTGCTCGAAGATTCGCAGTACCAGCCTTTTGCCGGCGTATACGAAACGTATATGATCCCGAATAACCAGGATGACATTAAAATCCGCCTGAAAGACCTGCTCGATACGATCAAGCGCGTGTACGCATCGATGTTCTACAAGAGCGCGAAGGATTACATGAAAGCCACCGGTTACCGGCTCGAGGAGGAAAAAATGGCGGTCATTATCCAGCGGATGGTCGGCGCGAAACGTGAGAACCGGTTTTACCCTGAATTCGCCGGCGTCGCCAAGTCGTATAATTTTTATCCCGTGCCGCCGCAGAAAGCGGTCGACGGTATCGTTTCGATCGCGCTGGGACTCGGCAAGACCGTGGTGGACGGTGGAAACACCGTCCGGTTCTGCCCGAAATTCCCGCGTCACCTCCTGCAATTCTTCTCGACCAACGAAACGATCAAGAACGCGCAGCAGCATTTCTACGCGCTCAACCTCGATTACCAGCTTGACAATTCCGTGATCGAAACGCATGATTTGCTGACCCAGCAGTTCCAGCTTGAAATATCCGAAACCGACGGAACAATGTTCTGCGCGGGTTCAACGTATTCGCCGGAAAACGATTCGGTGTACGACGGCATTTCACGCAAAGGCAAACGCGTAGTGACGTTCGCGCCCATCCTGAAACATAAAATTTTTCCGCTTCCGGATATACTGAACCTGCTCCTCGAAATGGGCACCTGGGGTATGGGAACGCCGATCGAAATGGAATTCGCGGTCAATCTCAGCGTGCCCCCGAAAACACCTAAAGAATTCTGCGTTCTGCAGATGCGTCCGTTAGTGCTCAGCAAGGAACTGGAAGAACTCGATCTCGGCGATGTGGCGCAGGAAGACATCATCTGCGAAAGTTCCCAGGTGCTGGGCAATGGGATCATATCCGACATCTATGATATCGTAATGATCGATATTGATAAATACGACCGCGGACGTAGCCGGGAAGTGGCCTACGAAGTCGGCGAGATGAACACCCGGCTGGTGAATGAAAAAAGACCCTATTTGCTGATCGGCGTGGGACGATGGGGATCTCTGGATCACTGGCTTGGAATCCCCGTGACCTGGGACCAGATCTCCGGCGCGCTGACGATCGTGGAATCGGGGTTCCGGAATTTCGACGTGACCCCGTCGCAGGGCTCGCATTTCTTCCAGAATATCACATCGTTCCGGATCGGGTATTTTACCGTCGGTACGACGATCAAACAGGGATTTATTGACTGGGACTGGCTTCGCGCCCAACCGGCAATCGAAGAAAAAGAATTTACGAGACTCCTGCGTTTTGATACGCCGGTAACCGTTAAAATCAACGGCCATCAGAACAAGGGAGTTATTCTGAAACCGAAATCATGAGGATCGTTCTCTCGGTTGAAGCAAGGTTATGAAACCTTCATTCGAAGAGAACCTGTTTTATAAAAACCGCGGCAATACGCTCCAATCCGTTTCGATCATCCTCGTCAAACCGCGCGGTTATCGGGCTGTCAATATCCAGGACGCCCATGAACCGTCCGTCTTTGATGAGCGGAATAACAATTTCGGAATTGGA
>JBBIRG010000064.1:0-9090 GCA_037441945.1 Bacteroidota bacterium
AGTGGTATCGCTAACCTTGGTCATGGAAATGCTGTCGGCCGTTCTATTGACCGCGTACAGTAGTTTCACCGACGTCACGGGGTTGAATGAACTGATTTTTGCCGTAATCGTTGCGGCCTGATTTGAGTCAGGCGTTAAGGGACTTCTTGTTATCTGAGCAAAAACAATCGACGGCGTTACGGTAAAACTGTCGATAGCCGATATTTCAACATTATTCCCCGAATCGACGGCTTTAACAAAATAAAAAACTTTTTTATTTTTCGGCAAAACAGGAATTGTATTCCGATAAGTTGAGTCTGAAACGAAAGACATTTCAACACTATCGGTGAATAAATCGTAATAATAGATCGTTCGTACCGAACTAATCGCGTTCAAAGATCCTACCGATGCGCTGATAATTACGGGTTGGGCGGAATTTGGAGAAATAGGATTTCGTATGATGTTACGGATTCGGATCGGTTTTCCCCCTGTTAATTGCCCTGGATTAATGCGTCCCAAAGTGTGATTGGCTTCGGCAATCCCGCTGTTCCATCCTTTTCCCGATGCGCCGTTGTTATTATTATATCCGTCGATCGAATCGTTAGTAAAATAAGCAATATTTCCTGACGGTAATGACAAATTATTTCTCCACGCTGCTCCTGTCCATCCCGAAATATCGCCTCCATAACTCATGATATCAATTACGCTACCCGTTGTCAGATTCGGCCCGGTAAGTAAAACAACATTGTCATTTGAGGCAAGATTGAACCGGTTCGTTCCATTATGTAATAATAATCCACCCAGCGTTACGGGCAGTAACACGAGCGTACTGTCGCCGGAAGCAATCGTGTCTTCCACGGCTATCGGCAGAGTCGCCCCGCCGGCATCGGCAATCAAAACAACGCGGGTAAATTGAGACACATTACTGAGAAAGGGATTTTGTGGAAGTGTCAGCGTTCCTTCGGATGTCGACAAAGTGGCTGTTGGAGAAAAAAGATCGGTTAAAATCCAGCCTCGCATATCCACGCCGCCGGGCTTGATAACTAATAATTCCACCGCATCTTTGTAGGTTGCGCCGTGCAATATTTCATTAATAATCACATCGTTTTCCGATTGTGAAAAGACCGGCGACTGGATGACCCAGCCCATACAAAAAACCGTTGCCATGCAAAAGCGTTTTATTAAGCGCATAAAGCGTCGCTCCTTATGATTCGTATAACAGGAAAAAATGATTTTAATTGCCTTTGGTTTGTTAAAGAAATCCGGGCAGGCGGTGAAACTTCCAGACAATAAACAATTTTTTTTTTCGAGTCAACAAAAAAGAAACGCACCCCGCGCAACTAAAATGCTTGTATTCTTAAGGCGTTTTGTATATATTTTTATGTGTTTCGTTCTTTACACGCCAATTCCGTTGAAAGGAAGACGAATCCATGGATGAAACAATCCTGAAACGCAATATGACCCATCGCCGCCATCAGTCGGAAGACGAGATGGAATTTATTTTCTCCAATTTTTTCAATTCCAAATACCCGATCCTGCTGACCTCTGAAAAACGCTGGCATCCCCCCACCGATGTTTTCGAAACCGACGAGGAATTTATTGTCGTCATGGACGTCGCGTACGCCCGCCAGGAGGATATCCAGCTGTCTTATGAAAGCGGCGTACTCAGGGTTACTGGTAACCGCCGGGAGTTCCAGGTCGGGTGCAAACGGCATTACCACAAAATGGAAATCGATTTCGGCCCATTCGAACGCAAGATCAAGATCAACGCGCGCATCGCGGACTCATCGATCAAAGCTTGTTACGATAACGGGTTCCTTGTCATACGCCTGAAGAAAGACACGTCGAAGAGCGCGAAAGTTACAAATATCCAAGTCGAATAACATTTACCGAAAACGGCGGCTTGATCATGAACGAAACGGAACCGACAATGGACACCCTCAACGCGGCCACGCAAACCCTGCCGCTATTAACCATCCGGGACAATGTATTGTTTCCGCACGTTGTTTTTCCCATGGTCGTCACGGAAAAACATTCGATACAGCTCATTCAAGACGCCCTTGCAGGCGCAAAGACAGTCGCGGTCTTCGCCATAAAAAACACCGATGCGGAAACACCCGGCAAAAACGATTTATACGCAACCGGCACATTAGCCGGCATTCTGAAAATGTTCCAGGTACCCGACGGTACCATCCGTCTTCTCATGCAGGGCGTTTCACGTATCCGCCTGAAATCCATCGAGCAGGAAACGCCTTACCTGACCGGCGTCGTCGAGGAAATCACTGTGACCTACGACATGAATATGGAACTGGAAGCGATGATGCGCGCCGCCAGCGACAACTTCCAGAAAATGGTTACTCTCTCGCCCGTTCTCCCGGACGAACTGAAAATCATCATCAACAACATCCGCGAACCCGACCGCCTCGCCGATATGATCGCCTCGAGCCTGAATATCGACCCGCCCGAAAAACAAATCATTCTCGAATCGCTCGATGTGCGCGAGCGGCTGGGCAAAGTCATCAACGCGATCAACCATGAAATCCAGCTGCTTGAACTGAACAACAAGATCCAGACAGAAGTCAACGCCGAACTGAGTAAGACCCAGCGCGAGTATTTCCTGCGCGAACAGCTCAAGGCGATAAGGCACGAACTCGGCGAGGATGAGGACGATACCATTGAAATCGACGAAATCGGAAAAAAAATAGCCGCGAAAAAAATGCCCGCCGAAGCGCGGAAAGCGGCGGAAAAGGAACTCGAACGCCTCAGCCAGATGTCCCCTTCCTCGGCTGAATACACGGTCAGCAAGACCTACATTGACTGGCTGCTGGAACTGCCCTGGCAGAATAAGACGCGGGATTCCATCCAAATCAAAAAAGCCAAGAAAATCCTCGACGCCGACCATTACGACCTCGACGACGTGAAAGACCGTATCCTTGAATTTCTTGCGGTCCGCAAGCTGCGTAAGGAAAGCAAGAGCCCGATCCTGTGTTTCCTTGGCCCGCCGGGAGTCGGCAAAACGTCGCTCGGAAAATCGATCGCGCGCGCCGTGGGCAGAAAGTTCGTGCGGTTCAGCCTCGGCGGCGTAAAAGACGAGGCGGAGATCCGCGGCCACCGGAGAACGTATATCGGCGCCCTGCCGGGAAAGATCATCCAGGAACTGCGACGCTGCCAGAGTAACAACCCAGTGTTCATGCTCGACGAAATCGACAAGATCGGGCAGGATTTCCGGGGCGATCCTGCGTCCGCACTGCTCGAGGTGCTCGACCCGGAACAAAACATCGCGTTCCACGATCATTATGTTGATATCCCGTTCAATCTCTCGAACATCATGTTCATTGCAACGGCCAATGAATTATCGCCGATCCCGCCAGCCCTGCTCGACCGCATGGAAGTCCTGCGCCTGCCGGGATATATCACCGAGGAAAAATTAGAAATCGCCAAACGCTACATTATTCCGCGACAGATCATCGAAACCGGCCTGCGCAAACAGGACCTGGAAATATCCGACAATGCGGTGATCCGCATTATCTCCGCGTACACCTGGGAATCGGGTGTTCGGAACCTTGAACGGGAAATCTCCAACGTCTGCCGTAAAGTGGCGCGAAAGATCGCCGAGGGCGCGAAGTCAGCTTACCGTATCGGGGAAAACAATCTGCACGACTACCTCGGCCCGCAGAAAGTCTTCCCCGAAACTGCGCAGCGTTCCGACGAGGTCGGCATCGCCACGGGACTTGCGTGGACGCAGAACGGCGGCGAAATTCTGTTCATTGAATCGCGCATCATGCCGGGCAACCGAGGGCTACAGCTGACCGGCCAGCTGGGCAACGTAATGAAGGAATCGGCGCAGGCGGCCCTTTCGTACATTCGCTCGCGCGCAAAAGATCTGAAAATCAGCCGCTCGTTTTTCGACAACATGGATATCCATATCCACATCCCGTCCGGCTCGACGCCCAAGGACGGCCCGTCCGCAGGCATCACGATCGCCGTTTGCCTCGCCTCTCTCCTCACCGGCCAACCCGTGCGGTCAGACATTGCGATGACCGGTGAAATCACGCTCCGCGGTAAGGTCATGCCCGTCGGCGGTATCCGCGAAAAGGTCGTCGCCGCTAAACGCGCCGGCATCAAAACGATTATCATGCCGCGGTTGAACGAAAATGACCTCGAAAACGTCCCGGATTATGTCCGGCGCTCGTTGGCTTTTCATTTCGCCGACCATATCGACGATGTGCTTCCACTAGCGCTCATCCGGAAAAACCAACCGAAAACCGGAAACGGAAAGTTGAAAAAATCCGCAAACGCTTTGAAGTCCGTTCCCGGAACGCTGATCAAAAAAAATCACCGCCGCGCCCCGGCCGTTACCCAGAAAACGCCCCGCTGATCCATGCGATTCACACTAATTTACATAATGATTGCCCTGATCGCCGGAAGCGGATCCCTGACCGCGCAAAAACTGGTCATTGAAAACCTCACGCCCGATCAGGGACTCGCTTCCAACCAGACTTACCAGGTCCTGCAGGACCGGTACGGATATATGTGGTTTGCCTGCACCGGCGGACTCAGCCTGTACGACGGCTACACGTACACCAATTTCACCTCTTCCGACGGTCTTGCGCACAGCGCCATAACTTCCCTTGCGGAAGACCCGTGGGGAAGGATCTGGGTCGGTACCGAAGCCGGCATTCACGCGATCACGCATGCGACGATGAAAAATTTCTTTTCACGGTCCGGAATCCTCATCGAATCCTTCCCGGCGCTTAAACCCTTTCATAAAAGCTGGATCAGCGCGCTTATGATAGACAGCGACCGCAAATTATGGGTTTCCGTACTGAATAAAGGCCTGTTCATGCTGGATCTCAGCCTTAAAAATGATTCGTCGGCATTCCATCAATCGCTGAAAAAAGTTGATACCGATGAATCCCTTAACAAGTCGTTTATCAAATCGCTTTACGACGACGGGCTCGGCCATGTCTGGGCCTGCGCCGATCAGGGAATTTATTGCGTTAATAAGGTGAATTTTCACATTCAGCAATATACTCAGCGAAACGGGCTGCGCTCTAACGACGTACTGTGCGCTTTTCTTGACGACCAACTCATCTTATGGATCGGAACGATCAACGGATTGAATTACTTGGACGTCCAGTCCCGGAATTTTTTAAGCCCCCAGCTCGTAAAAAACAGCGTCACGCTGAATCATGCGGTTCAGTGTTTCATAACCGACAAAGAAAAGAATTTGTGGATCGGTACGCGTAACGGTATCATCCGCAGAAACAAAAGCGATAACACGCTGACCCCGATTACATCCGCGAACGGCTTGTCGGATAATTACATCCGTCACATTTTCCAGGACAGGGAAGGCCTGATGTGGTTCGCTACGGACGCGGCAGGAGTTAATCATCTGATCACAGAAAAATTTGATAACTATACCCATGAAAACGGACTGCCTTCCAATGTCGTGCGGTGCTTCGCGGAAGATTCAAAAGGGCGCAAATGGATCGGAACTTCCAAGGGTTTGTGTGTCTTTGACAATCAATCCTTTCGGTCGATCCCCTTAGGCGGTCAGTCATCCAGAAACTCCATATGGGTCATTTATCCCGACCGCCAGTCGCGATTCTGGATCGGCACACAGAACGGCGTTTATTTGTTGAACGAAAACGGCCAGACACTCCGGCATCTGACTACGGCGGACGGGCTGATAGACGGCGGCGTGCGCGACCTTATCATCGATTCGGAAGAACGTTTATGGATCGCGACGCAATTCGGCATTTCGGTCTATAATCCGACAAACAGGCGCTTTACAAACTATTCAGCTTCCAACGGCCTGCCGGCGGTATACGTCCGTTCCCTGTCGACTGACCGGTTCGGAAATATATGGCTTGGAACCCGCGGCGGCGGACTTTGCAAGGTTGTCGGAACCTGCGGCGATTCCATCCGCGTACAGGTCTACTCAACGCAAAACGGATTCCC
Organism: Bacteroidota bacterium; assembly: GCA_037441945.1. Lineage (GTDB taxonomy): Bacteria > CLD3 > CLD3 > SB21 > JBBIRG01 > JBBIRG01. The sequence goes on from JBBIRG010000064.1 coordinate 5,944, forward strand.
GAACAACACCGTCAGCCGGATCTTCCACGACATTCATGGAAGAATGTGGGTTGCCACCAATGCCGGCGTCATCGTCATGGAAAACGATTCCGATAGGGCCATTTTGCTGCATCACCTGTCAGATAAAAACGGGCTTCCCCACAACCTGGTATCCGCCGTGCATCAGGATCGAAAAGGCAATTTCTGGGTCTGCGGCGACAAAGGAACGACTCAGGTCGAATATACAACCAATGATACTAACCCTTTCCGCATCCTGAAATATTATAATAAAAAATCAGGCATGGTGGGGGAAGAATTCACGACCAACAACAGTATTTATATCGACCGGAAGGGTTCATTCTGGTTCGGTCTTTTCGGCGGCATCACGGTTTATCACCCGGAGAAGGATGTCATCAACGATGTTCCGCCTTTTGTGTATATCACCAATGTATCTCTCATCGGAGCCGAGGAGGAAAATCCTACGCTGACCCCGATCACCGGGTGGCTGTGGGGCGATACCCCTCTGCTGGCCTACAATCAGAATAACCTGAATTTTCATTACACCGCCCTGACCTATCAGGACCTGAGGCAGACACACTACCAGTACTATCTCGCGGGTTTTGACGCCGACTGGTCGCCCGTCACGCAAAAGAGGGAAGTTCGCTACACCAACCTTCCCCCCGGCGATTATACGTTCCATGTTCGCGCGGTTACGCCGAACGGCCTCTGGAGCAGTTACGCCGCAGAACTGACGTTCCACATAGCCCCGGCATTTTGGGAATCATGGTGGTTTCGAGCAATAATGCTCGCCGGATTCGGACTGATTATTTTCATTGCCGTCAGGATCCGTATACTTCATATTCAGAAAAAGAACCGGGAACTGGAACAAAAGATCATCGAACGGACGTACGAGCTGACCGGGAAAAACGAGCAACTCAGGGAACTGAACCAACTGAAGGATGAATTCCTGAACATTGCCGCGCACGACCTGCGGAATCCCTTGAATTCGATTTTATGCACCAGCCGGATCATCCTGGAAGATACGATCAAAAAGGAATATGAAGCGGACAAGTACCTCCATCATGACGTCAACTCCATCATTCACGCATGCCAGCATATGCTGGAACTGATCAACAATCTCCTCGACCTGGCGAAAATCGAAGCCGGAAAAATCCATCTGAATCTGGATCGCCGCGACATCAACCTGCTGATCCGGGAACTGATTGAATCCGTGGAACCCATGGCGGCCCATAAAAATATCAATATCCATTTTGATGATATCCAGCAACCCGTTTATATTAAGATGGACAAGGAAAAAATCTGGCAGGCCTTAAATAACCTGTTCAGCAATGCCATAAAATTCACCGATCGGGACGGGGCCATTACGATCAGCTTGAATCAGCAAAACGATAAGGTGAGCATCAGCATCAGCGATACCGGGCGGGGCATACCGAAAGAAAAACTGAGCAAGGTGTTTGATAAATTCAGCGAACTCAGCCGGACCGGAACCGGCGGAGAACGCGGAACCGGCTTAGGTATGGCCATCACCAAGAGCATCATTGAACTGCACGGCGGGAATATTTCAGTCGACAGCCAGGTCGGCAAAGGAACCTGTTTTACATTCACTCTAATATCCAGCGAGGATTTGAATAATGAAAAATCTGTCAGCTAACGTAGGACAAAACGAACCCTGTATCGCGGGTAAAAAACAAAAAGCAAAAATACTCTGTGTCGACGACGAAATCTCAATCCTGAATATCCTGACGCGCGGATTATCGGAAGATTTCGAGGTTTTATCGGCGCTGAACGGGCCGCAGGCTCTGGAACTCCTGAAAACCAACCCGGATATTGTCGTCATCTTATCCGACCAGAAAATGAAAGATATGTCCGGCACTGAATTTCTCGCTGAAGCGCAGAAAATCAATCCGGCGCCGATCCGGATCATGGTCACGGCCTATTCGGAAGTCCAACTGATCATGGATTCCATCAATCGCGGTAACGTGTATAAATTCATCCTGAAACCGTTTGATATGGAAGACATCAAGATCACGACCCTTCGCGCCGTTGAGCATTACCACCACAAGAAGGCCTATGAAAAAGCTTATCATGACCTGAAATCCACTCAGGAACAGCTGATCCGCACGGAACGCATGTCGGCGCTCGGACGGCTGATGAGCAGCATTTCGCATGAGCTTGGCACGCCGATCTCCAATATCAACCAAGCCGCGATCCTTGCCCAGATGGAATGGGACCAGTTGGCCGGCCCGATCCGCGAATTCACGCATATCCGTTCACAGTCCGAACTGAGCGAATTCATCCTGAAATACGACGCCGCATTCTTTAACCGCCTGCTGAACGAATTCGAGGGAATATTACGCACGATAAAAAATTCTTCCCAGTTTGCCAAGGAGGTCATTCATGATCTGCGCGGCATCTCGCGGATGGACGACTCCGAATGGATGCAGGTTGACATTCACCAGCTGATTAACCGCGCCATTCACCTGATGCAGGCCCAGTATAAATATCACATCGAATTTCACAAATCATTCGGGGACTGTCCGCTGATTTTCGGGCTTCCCGGCCCGCTGACGCAGGTTTTCCTTAATCTGATCCATAACGCGGCTCAGTCCATTCCTTCCCAGGGCAACATCTGGATTTCCACGCAGAAAAAGGACAATCACGTCGCCATTACCGTCAAAGACGACGGAACAGGCATTCCCGAGGAACATCAAAAGCGCATTTTTGAATTCGGATTTACCACAAAGAATGAGGATGAGGGCACCGGACTGGGTCTGACGATCACGACGAATATTGTAGAAAAACATAAAGGAAAAATCGAGTTTACCAGCCGGCCCGGTTCCGGTTCGGAATTTACGGTGATCCTGCCGATCCGCCGCAACCCGTCCATGGACGACGATATCCTGACACGGACCTGATCATGCTGCCCTCGTCTTTTTTTCAATCGCACGTCCTCCGGAACCGCATCATTCTCGCAGTTGACGATGACACGAACATCCTGAGCGCCATCGGCATTATGATGCGCAGCGCGGGAATCCGGGCGATTCTCATCGAAAGCGCGGAAGAAGCGCTCGCCCGCCTCCCCGAAATCGCTCCCGACCTGATCCTGCTGGATTATATGATGCCGAAAATGAACGGAGCCGAATTTTA
>JBBIRG010000064.1:9106-9356 GCA_037441945.1 Bacteroidota bacterium
CTGCATGATCCCCGGCTGGCCTCTTTCCGTGGCGTTCCCGTCGTCATGCTCACCGCCAAAACGGATAATTACGAAGAACAGGAAGACCTTCTCCGCAAAGGCATGAGCGCTTACCTGGTGAAACCGTTCGGATTCAGCGAACTGATCAATATCATATCGAATGTCCTGACGCTTCAGGAAGCGCGCAACGAAAACGAACGTCTCACGAACGAACTGCGTGACGCAAAAAATTACCTGCAAACCCTGTTCA
>JBBIRG010000065.1:0-9339 GCA_037441945.1 Bacteroidota bacterium
GCTTGAATTCGGGATTCATAAAAAAACCATTTCACAATGAAATGGTTTTTAGAATTGAAGGATTATTATGGTTGCGTAACTATAAGCTCATCGAACAGGACATGAACTTCGGGAAGCACCGCCAGTCCGATCCAGCCGGATTTGAATGTCGGATCTTTGATTTGACCGACCTGTTTTTCGTTGATGAACAGCGTGAACTCGTCATCAACGCAGTCGATGCGAAGGGTATTGACGCCGTTCAGATTGATCGCGTCCGAGCGGTCCCAGTCTTTCAGGTAATGCCAGTTGCCGTAAAGATATTTACCGGCGCAAAATTGTCCGTCGCCGTTAATATAAAATATATAACTGTCATTCGGACCGAAGATGCGGAACATGAATCCGTACCCGCTCACGCTGGATCCTTCCATCCATTTGGTTTTGACGGACGCGGAGAAGTTGCTGAACGGTTTTTCGATCCAGGATGATGAGCCGTATTCGGGGTCATACATGTGATAGCCGCCGTCTTTGATGTAGATGTACCGGTCCTCATGCCAGTTGCCTCGCGTTGAAAAGTCCTCCTGCAGCAGGATTTTTTCCTCATCGGAATATCGTGAGGGCAGTTTGGTTTTTCCGGTTGGCGCCGCTATGCCGAGATTTTTTTCATTTTTAGCTTTTGCGCTGTTAAAGCGTTTTGAAATACCAAGATAATCAGAGTCAAAAACGCCGTTGCTGTCGTTATCGAGCCATCCGATCTGTCCGAGGGTGAATTCGCAGACGTGCAGGTCGCTGGCTTTCATGATGCAGGGGTCTTTTGTGATTCCGCCGATTTCATGGTTGCCGTTTACCATATTAAGGCGTCCGGATTTATCGTCGCAGCTACTGGCGCCCTTGTATTCGTCGAGCGCGTTGAAGATGTGTCCGGTCTCATGCGCGGCGACTTTCCAGACCTGGTTGTAACCCCAGCCGTTGCACTTGTTCGAAACGATCATGTAAGGCCCGCCGAGATACGCCCACGCGATGCCGGATTGACCGGCGAAATACCCGTCGTCGTCATTTCCGGCCGGAACCATGAAAATGTTGAACCCCCAGTCGGTCTGGTATTTATCACGGAGATCGTTGACGTATTCTCGGTTGACGGTATAATCTTCGCCCTCGGAATACCCGAATGACTGCATGATCTCGTTGACCCATAATACGCTTTCGTCCTTGGTACGGTTGATCGGTTCGTACCGGGTGTTGACATGCTGGATGTCGTATATAAAAGTCAGGCTGGCCTTGTAACCGCCGTTTTCCGCCCACCAGTCAAGCCCTTTGTAAATCTGCCGCATAGCGTCTATTTTATCTTCCAGCGACCAGTCCTCCGTTTTTTTGTCCAGCGTGCCGTCGCATTCGACGAAGAAGGTTCCGACCGCTATTTTGCCGATCAGGTATTCGCTGGTTAAATAAAAATTTTTCTGACCGCGGAGGATAAAATAATTATTTAGATTAGCAAGATCGGGCGCTTTTTGCGTTCCGTGATCCTTTTCCCCTTTTTTATCGAGATCGCGGGTCGCAATGGTTTTAATAAATTGCGCATTCCATGTTTCGATCGCGAGGTTTTCATTGGTTGAAAACCGATCGGGTTTGATGGTATATATCTGGTCGGTTACGGTTTTAACATATGAATTTTTTTTCAGCAGGGAATCCGTTTTAGAGGTGATATATCCGTGCATGATGTTCGGCGGGAAAACATGAACGATATGTCCGCCGTTTTTTTCAACATCAGCTATGGTTTTATTCAGCATATCCTGCTTTTTCGTTTTGAGTATGATCATAACGCGTTTGCCCTCGAACATGGACTGCGCGCGGCTTTCGAGTGTCGTCAAGTTAAGGCAGAGGAAAACGATTGATAATGCGGTAACCACTTTCACTGCTTTTTTGGAGAGCATGTTTTCGCCTGTTTTCTTCGTAGTGAATTACGAACGGGATTGGATTTCCGAGTCTTCGGTTTCGGGCCGGGTTTCGACGGTCGGCGATTCCGCGGGCTGCCGCCTCGATTTGAGAATAGAATCGACCACCGAATCCGTGTTGCGTGAATCGGTCTTGATGACTTCGCCGTCCATGGTGATCAGCGGGGTTCCCGGCATCTTGAATCTCCGTCTGGACTTGGCCAGGCCCTGAGTGAAAGCCTGGCGTTTTTCCTGCGTATTCAGGCGCAGGCGGATTAGTTCATCATAGATACGTTTTTCGGGAATAGAGGTAAACCCGTAATTTTCAGTATTCAGCGTATTGCTGATCATTTTAGGGCCGAAATCCGGGTTTTTCATAATAATATCAATAATCTTGGCGCGCTGTTCGATGCTGATCTGTTTGCTTTCGATATTGGTGAAGTCGCTTTTAATCTTGAGGCCTTCGTCTCCCATTTCAGCATATCGCTTTTTGTATTTGTAGTACGTGGAAGAGGAAACGCCGGCTTTGGCGCAGGCGGTTTTGACCGGCGTTCCGGCGGCAACTTCATCGATGAGGTTTTTGCGGAGGTTAAACAGGACGTCGGCAGCGGCAAGATTTTCCTTGACCGCGACGAACGTGATATCGTCGTTCTGCGGGGCGCCCTGCGTAAACTGAAGGATATCATCGCGCACATGCTCTACAAATTCCTTGGCGGACAAATGGGCGTGCCGGCGAATGGATTCTAGAAAACGTTCTTCGCCGAATAATTCGCGGTCCGGATTCATCGCTTCGGTGATGCCGTCCGTATAAATGACAAGAATATCGTCCTCACGGAGTTTGATACTGTCGTTCTTGATTGTCTGGCGGAACAGTTCGCGGTCGGGGAGCGAGATGCCCACGGGGAATCCCGGCGGGTTCAGGTAATACGTTTGTTTGGTTGACGAGCGGTGAAGTATCATAGGGTTATGCCCGGCGCTGGAATAGTGGATCTCGCGGTTGCGCGAATCAAGAACGATGTAGAAGGTCGTGACAAACATGCCTTTTTTCATGTCGTCGACGACGAACTCATTTACCCTGGAAAGCACGTCGCTGGGATTGGTGTTGGCGCGCGCTTCTAAGCGCAGGGCGGTTCGGATCATGGTCATGATCAGTGATCCGGGGACGCCTTTGCCGGAAACGTCAGCTACGGCGATACCGATGGTATGTTCGTCCACGCGGACAAAATCGAAAAGGTCGCCGCCCACTTCTTTGGCCGAATCGTAGAACGTAGCCAGATCGTAGCCTTCAACGTCGGGGAATACGGTAGGCAGGAGCATATGCTGGATTTCCTGCGCGACCTGGATTTCTTTCTGCAACTGCTTCTGCTGTACAAGTCCGATTTGCGCTTTTCGGAATTTTGCGGCCATGTCGGTAAACGCCTGCGCGATCTCGCCGACTTCGTTAGAGGTGTCAATGTCCACGTCGTCGGTCACCGTTTCATGGCCCGCGGTGCGGATCCAGTCGGTCAGTTTCTGGAATGGACTGATGATGCGAGCGACAAGGAACGCGATGCCGCTGTATCCTATTAGCAGGATGACCATCGCAAGGACGATGCCGAGTATGCGCAGATCCATAATTTCATCCAACATGACCTGTTCCCGTACCTGGACATGAGCGGTTCCGAGACGGCTGGATTCTTCGGTGATATTCGCAAAATAGATAGGCGTGGCGATATCGTAAATCCATTCAGTTGAATTAAAATATTTGAATATTTGAATCCGGTTTACGATTGGATTGCCCCGGAGCCGCACAAACATTGAATCTCCGGCATTTCCGGTTCCGCTGATATCTTCGCTCAGTCCTTCTACTGAAATGATTTCGGGATCATCGGGCTGAGTGTATTTGGCGAGCGTGGTCCGGTCGGATGACGCGTAAATAAGCCCGGCGCTGTCTAGTACGTATATATTGTGAATGAAGGGCGTGTTATCCAGCTTGAACCGTTCGGCGTTCTGGAACAGCGTAAGGTCGTCATAGCGTATCATGTGTTCCGAACTTGAGGACGCCATGGACGCGGAAATCGCGGCGCCTCGTTTCAGAATTTCCGTGATCATTCGTTTTGACTGGATGTGCTGGAAAACGAAGAATCCAACTATCACAAAAATGGTCAGGGCGGCCGAGGAGAGAATAGCGTAGCGGTTTTTCAGGTTGATCCGGCTCATATAGGAACCGGCCTTTGATTTATCCTGCAAACGGTATTTGGTCAGCCGCAGTTCGTTGCCTTCGGTCGTGACATGATAATCAATTTCGTCCATCATTTTCTGGATCATGAAGATGCCGAGTCCGCCTTTTTTGCCGATCTTGACGTATTCCTTCATATTCGGCGCTTTGGCGTTGCGCGGGTCGAACGTCTTACCCTGGTCGATCAGAACGATGACGAGACTGTTTGACTTGATTATAGCGCGAATGGTTACAAAGCCTTTTCCGGGCATGTCACGGTAGCTGTGCCGAATGATGTTGGTGGCCGCTTCGTCGGTCGCCAGTTTGAGGCTGGAGATTACCTTGTCATCGAATCCGTTCTGTTTACCGATCCTGACGACAAATTCACGTAAATCCGCAAGATACCGCATATCGGCGGGGACTTTAAGCTCGTGTTTCTGGGATTGCCGGAACAGCATAGTCGATTATTTTTTATTCAGTTTCTGCTGGCGCATCTGCTCTTCAGCCTTGTCGACGGCGTTGAGGACGCGTTTGTTGTACGGGTCTTTTTCGAGGATGCGCTGCCAGATGATGATGGCCTGCTGGTACTTGCCTTCTACGTAAAGGTCGACGCCCTGTAGGTACCATTTCTCATAATCGCCGTCGAGCGTCTTGAATGTTGCGAATCCGCGGACGATCGCTTTCTTGTGGTATTCGCGGATGGTTGCGTTGGTCGGATCGATCAGCAGCGCTTTTTCAAATTCCTTGATGGCGATATCGTAATCGCCTTTTTGGTAGGCGTCTAGTCCGTTTCGCGTAGATTCCAGGAACTGCAGGCGCGTGTTGATCCGTTTCAGTTCGGCGTCGATTTCCTTCTGGATGGAGAAATTATTCGGGTCCAATGCGCGGGCTTCGCTGAGCATTTTCAGAGCTTCGGCGAAATTATTGGCGGCGGCGCTCGCGCGGGCGCGGGCGATAAACTGGCCGATCTTCTTATCCAGCGCGCTGCGGGTTGTTGTCATCGCTTCGAGGATTTCCTTGTTGTTCGGCGAACGGTCTAGCGCGTTCTGGAATTCGCTCAGCGCCGCGATATAATCCTCTTTCTGGAACAGCTGGCGCCCTTTCTGGTAATGATCCATCACGAATTTATTATTCTGCTCATTGATGGTCAGTTGCTGCATCGCGTTGGCGGTGTCGGCCAATTGTTTCGTGAGTTGTTCGTCCATCAGCAGGTTGATGCTGTCGAGATAGACCTTCGCGTCGTCGCTTTCGGGATCAAGCTTGGAGAGTTGTTCATATTCGACGAGCGCCTGGAGCAGGTTGCCTTTACGGAAAAGTTCCATTCCCATGGCGCGGTGTTCCTTGATCGATTTCTGCCGCAGCAGTTCCTGGTTTTTCGCGACGAGTTTCCGGTCTTCCTCGGCGCGGAAATTCTTGGCGATCTGGATGCGTTCTTCGATGGTCTTTCCGAAGAATACCGTCAGTCCGAGCCTGTGCAACGCCGTACCCTGCTTGTTGCCGAGGTTCAGCGTGTAATCGAGCTGGAATTTCTCGAACTGGACGAATTCGGTTCCCACGCCCAGAGCGATTTGTCCGGCGTCGAAACCGGCGCGGGCGGTCAGGAGCCGGTGAACGGAAAATTCGCCGCCGACGTGAATCCTGGCGGATTCATTTTTGCTCTTGGTAACGTCGAGAGCGAATGTCATTTTTTTTAACTGGTCACCGCCGAATATGAAATCCCGCGCGATTCCGGCGCGGATGTTGTAAGGCTGGGGATCATCGGTATTGATAAGCTTCATTTTCGGCGGAATGATGTTGTGGAAATTCAATCCGAATGAGGTATTCCGCAGAATCGCTGATTCAAAATCCGGCCGGTAAAGGATTCCGAGATCCATTCCGGCTCCCACATCGGAGATCGTTTTTAGTCCTTCCTCGCCGACGCTGGCCTGGCGAATAACTTTGAACGTCGTGCCGACCGATAGGTTCCACGGCAGTTTTTTCCCGTAAGATACGTAAAACTCCTCCTGATTCATGTCGCTGTTGCGGAGGAACACATTATCCTCATCGGTGATCGGTATACCGCCCACTGCAAAACGGGAAGCTCCGATGCCGAACGTGCCGAAATTTAAAAACGGATAAGATACGCTCGCAAAATTGTAATAACCCTCCAGCAGGGTGGAATGATAAAAAGCCGCGTTGCCCTGCGTCATGTAATCCAGTCCCGCCGGATTCCAGAATACCGCGGAACCGTCGTTGGCGATGGCCACAAACGCTTTACCCATTCCCTGCGCGCGCGCGCCCATGCCCATTTCCATGAACAGGCTCTGCGTTCCGTAATCCTGGGAGCGCAGGGACGAAGCCGTTGATCCATACAAGCCCGAAAGGAGAATTAAAAAAAATGAAATTTTTGAAATATTTCTGAACATGGCACCCACGGTTAAATGGATTTACGCACGTTTTTTACAACTATTATAAAGATAACTTAAAGCCGAGGTAATTGCAATAAAATAAATTTTAAATTTTCAGATTATTTTTTTTAATCCGGTAAAGGCAATCATGCCAATTTTAGAAAGCGGTGGAATTTACGTTATGATTTCAGATAGGCGAATCGCGTCCATCTGATCCTGCGGGCGGAGAAAAAAACCATAGCCCGCTAAATACGCTAAATTGGCGAAAAAAATATTGATTATTTAACTTTTGCGTATTTGGTGTGTTTCGCGGGAAATTTTTTTAACTTTTTTGTTTTTTGCCAGAAGCGCCAACAATTCGTCAAATGCGTTCATGTTTCTGTTCGTCGGGTTTGAGGTTATGTTTTTTCAGAAACTCGTTCAGTTCGATGATGCGATCCGTCGGTGTCCGGGTGGTTTTCCCGACTTGTTTTCTTATACGGTTTTGCGGCATAAAGCAAATTTATTTAAATCAATGTCTGTATGCAATAAAAAAAGTCAATTGTATTTTTCAATCTGATTTTTCATGGAATTTCACTGCGCGTGGAATTTTATTCCTGTAATTCAGATAGTAGCTTCCTTTTTTCGGCGAACGCGCTGATCTGTTCCGATTCCGCCTGGCGGCTGCGGTAGCGGATGATCAGGTTGTTGCCGGATTCGGAAATGCTCCTGATGTCGGCGAGATGGCGGATGGTTGCCAGGATTTCCGAGTGTCCGTGCGGTATGGTGATTTCATGGTCGCGGTATTCTGTGTCGATGCATTCGAGTATTTTCGCCTTGATTTTTTGCAGGCCGATGTTACGCCGCGCGGAAATGAACAGGGCTTCAGGATACTGGCGCGATAACTGATTCATCAAGGTTTCATCCTTAACAAGGTCGACTTTATTAAACGCGATCAGCGCGGAAGCGGGATTACCATTCATTTCATGAAGCACCTGATTGACGGTTTCCATTTGCTCCGAGTAGAGGTGATTCCCGATATCCACGACGTGCACGAGCAGGTCGGCTTCGTTGACTTCCTCCAGCGTGGAACGGAACGAGGCGACTAACGAGTGCGGCAGTTTGCGGATGAATCCGACGGTATCTGTGACGAGGCAGTGATGATCCTCGCTAAGAAAAATCCGCCTGGTGGTTGCGTCGAGCGTTGCGAAAAGTCGGTCTTCGACGTATACGTTGGCGTCGGAAAGGGCGTTGAGCAGCGTGGATTTTCCGGCGTTGGTATAACCTACAAGCGAAACCCGGTAGGCGTTCCGGCGGCCTTTACGCTGGGTGAGTCGTTGTTGTTTGATTTTATCCAGTTCTTTCTTAAGCACGGAAATCCGTTTTCCGATAAGCCGGCGGTCGGTTTCCAGCTGGGTTTCGCCGGGGCCTTTGGTGAATACGCTTCCGCCGGCCTGCCTTTCGAGATGCGTCCATATCCGTGTCAGCCGCGGAAGAAGATATTCCAGCTGGGCGAGTTCCACCTGGGTCTTGGCTTCGCGGGTTTTGGCCCGTTTCGCGAATATGGCGAGAATAAGCGCGCTGCGGTCGATCACGCGGCAATTCAGTTCTTTTTCGATGTTCTTTGTCTGCGCGGGCGACAGGTCCTCGTCGAAAATCACCACCTGGATGTTTTGTTCCCTTACGATCGAAGCCAGTTCCGTAATTTTTCCGCGTCCGATGAAAACGCCCGGATCAATGTTGCGGACATTCTGGATCATCTGACCGGCGACTTCGATGCCGGCTGTGTCGGCGAGTAACGCGAGCTCCTCGAGACAATCCTCAGCCGGAAAAACGCTGAGTTCGGGATGATTGATGCCTATGAGAAACGCCCGTTCTTTGACGGATTCGGTTGAATAAATGGAGGTTTTCATGAATGAAGAAAATACTGTCCTATGAAGTTTGGATTCATTATATTAAACATTATTTCAGGCGTTTTCATTAGCCGATTATAACATTTTCCGCGGTCATTTCAAAATGAATATTGCATTGACGCCCCTTTCGCTCCGCTTCCGGAATGCCCGGTTTTTCGGGCAGCAACCCGTTAAGATCAGTCTGACGAAACCGGACGTAATGATCATCACCGATCCGGCTCTATACGGATTTTCGGTCATACCGGAAATATTAGCTGTGTTTCTGGAACAGGCCCATGTTCAGCAGGCTCATTTTGATAACCCGGCACGGCCGCTTTCTATCGCGCTTTTTGTAAGGCTGGGTGAAAACGAATATCAAATTGAAAAAATTTTTACGTATGAAAATGACGCCATTTCCGTGCAGGTTTTTCTGTATGAATGGAAGAACGCGTCAAATTGTTACGTACCGCTGGATGATGCTAATTGCCTCGATGCCGGTGGATTGCCATTAGATGAAATGATCCGCCGCGCCGTTGTGATTTGGAAACTTGATAAATATACGAAAATATTAAATGGACAGACCGATCCAGAAAATATCAGCCCGAAACTTTTAACAGAACGAATCGACAGAGTCCGTTTCCTGTTTTCAGAAATCAACGAAAGAACCCACTCCGAACCGGCGGTTCAGAAAAACGGCGAAAGTGAGAAAATTCCGGAAAATAGGGTAGCGGCGTTAAATTCCGAAAAGACGGATACAACAGCGCAAATGGTTGATCAGGTCATCCGCTATGTCGCCTACCGCATAAAAAAAAATACGCTTGATCAGACGGTCGGACCTGGAACGGTATCTCCTAAATCCGCGCAAGTATTATCTTTGCAAGAACTGACTCAGTTATTCATTGATGCGTCCGCCGCTGAGAAAAAACGCCGGCAGTTCGACGACCTGAATGCCGGAATGGAGCAATTAGAGCGCGTGA
>JBBIRG010000066.1:0-9275 GCA_037441945.1 Bacteroidota bacterium
ATATGATCAGTGCGTACAATGTCATTTATGCGGGCATGCTGGTCGTTACCCTGCTCACCATTTGTTCCGGCCTTCTGTACTTATATCAGAACCGGAACGCGATACGCAACCTGAGCATTTTTTCGCACTTTAAAAACTTATTATAAATTGCCTGTCGCGGCGCAGCTTACGGAAACCCCATGAAGTCATTCTTGGTCAAACTCATCGGGACCGGACTGGGAGCCGGATATTTTCCGAAAATGCCCGGAACCGCCGGCAGTTTTCTGGCGCTGGCGCTGTACTGGCTTTTTTTTCCGCATGAACCTTCGGTGTTGATTCATGTTGTTTTTTTGGTTATCATCCTCCTGGTGTCGGGCGCCGGTGTATGGGCCGGCACGGAAGCGGAAAAAATATACGGCCAAGACCCGTCGTGCGTCGTCATTGACGAAATGGCCGGGATGTGGGTCGCTCTGTTCATGCTTCCGAAAACCTGGATTCTGGCGCTGGCCGCGTTTGTCCTTTTCCGCGCGTTCGATATCTTCAAATGGCTCGGCTGCAATGCGATGCAGCGGCTGCGCGGCGGATGGGGCGTCATGATGGACGACTTACTAGCGGGCGTTTGGACAAACCTGATACTGCAGGTCATTTTATTTGTAATCAACCGAAATGAAACAGGCACATAAAACCTACGAGGACCGACATGAGCATTTTAGCGGACAGCAAAACCCGATTAGTCGTACAAGGTATTACGGGCAAGGAAGGAACATTTCACGCCAGCCAGATGACAGCTTACGGAAAATACGTCGTTGCTGGCGTGACACCGGGCAAAGGCGGAACGAAATACAAAGGCAATGACACGGATAAATTCAAATACGCTGTTCCGGTTTATAATACCGTCGCCGAGGCGGTTAAGCATGCCAAGGCGAACACCTCGGTGATTTTTGTTCCTCCGGCCGCGGGCGCTGACGCGATCATCGAAGCGGCGGAAGCAGGCATAAAACTGATTGTTTGCATCACCGAAGGCATTCCCGCGTCGGACATGGTGAAAGTGTACGACTATCTGAAGTTGAAAAACTGCCGCCTGATCGGGCCGAACTGCCCGGGTATTATTTCTCCAGGCAAATGCAAGATCGGGATTATGCCGGCGTTCATTCACAAGCCGGGGCGCGTCGGCGTGATTTCTCGGTCGGGGACTCTGACCTACGAAGCGGTCTTCCAACTGACTTCGCTGAACGTTGGCCAGTCCACGTGTATCGGCATCGGCGGGGACCCCGTGATCGGCACGCGGTTTATTGACGCGTTCCAGCTATTCGCCGAAGACCCGATGACCGACGCCGTGGTGATGATCGGCGAGATCGGCGGGACAGCCGAGGAAGAAGCCGCCGCGTGGATTAAAAAGAATTTTAAAAAACCGGTTATCGCGTTCATAGCGGGTCAAACGGCGCCTCCGGGACGACGCATGGGTCACGCAGGTGCGATTATCAGCGGCGGCAAAGGCACAGCCGAAGAAAAAATGAAAGCGCTCGCCGCCGCCGGAATTCAGGTCGTAAAAAGCCCCGCCGAAATCGGCTTGACCGTCAAACATATCCTTTCTAAAGGAAAAAAAACGGCGCCGGTAAAAAGCGCGAACAGCAAACCCGAAAAACCGAAATCGGAAAAATCAAAAAAAGAAAAATCCAAACTAAAAGACAAAAAGAAAAAATCCGATAAATCGAAATCAAAGAAAAAAGAAAAAAAATAACCGCTTCGTAACGGTTGAATAGACCGAACGGCAAGGAATTATAACCAACCTAATTTCGTCGCGTAGCGAATTGCTTCCACCGTGTTGCCCACGTTCAGCTTTTCAATGATGCGCTGGCGGTGCGTGTTGACCGTATTGACGCTGATGTAAAGGAGATCCGCGATCTGCTTGCTGATCAGTCCCTCGGCGACGAGTCGGAGAATCTCTTTCTCGCGCGATGTCAGCTCGACTTCGGATATCGCGGTCTTTTCCTGGGGAGGGAATAAAAACAATTCGCCGGTCTTGATATTCATCAGACGGCTGCGGCTGAGCGTTTCCGAATCCGCGTAAGGCGACAAGTCCATGATGCAAAGCCCTAGCCACGGCGTTCCGTTCGGAGTGAACTCCAGAACAAACCGCTGTTCGACCACGCGGACATAATGCCCGTTAGCGTGACGGACACGGTAATCGGAAATCGCCTTGTATTCACGAAGCGTTTCCGGAGGAAGCGATAACCCCAGCCGGAGAAAATACGTTCCGCTTTCCGTCAGTTCAATCAGATCATCCGGATGGACGCGGACGTCGAAATATTCCGTTCCCGTTTTCCTTGCATCCTCATTATCCCAGCCGAAGGTTGTTTCAAACCGGGACGATAAATATATGTGGTCTCTTTTATAAAGATCAAAAATCGAAATAGAACTGTTCGATACCGCGTTCAACGTTTCAAGAAACGGAATATGTATATCCAGAATACTATAATCGAGATCGGAAGCATTAAAGCTGATCGAATCGAGAAGAGTCGTGTATTCTTCAAATAGTTCGCTGATGGTTTTCTTACGTTCTGTCATCGCGTCTGGTTTTACGGTTATCAATAATCAGTGAATCTGTGGCCATTTTCATACACCGTTCATTATTTTTTTTCAGGAGCCCATTTTTTCAGAAAAGTCAAAATCTTCTCCTCCGAATAAGATTTTCCCTCTTCAAGTTCTTCCGTATCCTGCGAATGGATCAGCTTGCCGTCCGCATCCAGTATAAAAATGTGCGGATAGCCCTTGATTTTCGGATAGGCGGAGAGAAATTCGGCGTTTTCATTTCTTTTGCTGTAATTGACGCGCAGAACAGCGTAGTGCGGATATAGCGCCTCTCTGATGCTCTGATGGTCTTCGATAAACTGATTCAGCCGTTTGCACCAGCTGCACTATTCGCCGCCGACTTCCATGAGAATACGCTTCTGATGTTTTTGCGCGAACTGAACGCCTTCCGCGAGGTCCTTCACCGGGTCGCGGGAAGCATCAAATTTTTCCGTATTCAGGAATTTTTCCTGAGCCATAGCCAAAGATGTGACGATGAAGACGGAAACGAACAGGGTCAGCGTTTTCATAGAATTCCTTTTTAAATGATGTTCCGATATTTAACCGCAGTCATGATAGGCCTGTAGATCAGACGCTTTAGGTTGGGGGTTATTGGTTTTCGATTTCATCGAGAAACGCCACAGCGCGCCGCAGATGCGGTATAACGATGGATCCGCCGACGGTCAGGGCTATGCTGAACACATCGAACAATTCGTCCCTCGTGGCACCGAGTTCCCGGCATCGGTTGATATGATAGGATACGCAGTCATCGCAGCGAAGAACCATGGACGCAACCAGACCGAGCAGTTCTTTTGTTTTTTCATCTAATGCGCCCGGCTGATATGTCAGCGTATCCACGGCAAAAAACCTCTTGATTGCTTTATGATCCTGGTCGAGTAATCGCTTGTTCATTTTTTGACGGAATTCGGTAAATTCCCTGAACCGGTCAGACATATGCAGTACCTTTCTGTGTTTTTATCAGGACAACATTATTATCAGGAAAAGTATACAAAATCATTCGATAATAAAAAATGTTTTTCCGGCCTACAATATTTCTGCAATATTATCAGTTTTTTTCTATTCATCATCTTCAATTTTCATCTTTTCAATATCAAACATTGTTTTTCTTGACGGATTGTCGTATATTCATCCGGTTGAAATAAGGATTCCATCTGACCGATAAAAAAAGGAAAGCATTATGACTTTGAATTCCGCAAGTTCGCTACGCAAAGAAGACGAGGACATTCTCCATAAAATTCACGATAACGATGACGACGGCGACCAATCCGAGGCGAAAGAAAACGCGGCGGACAAACGGATTGGACGTTACCTGCTGAAATCGCGGTCAATATTTTTATTCGAGAGCATCAAACCCAAGGTAACGCGGCGCCTGATTACGCAGCTCCTTTTCCTGAACCAGCGAAGCGCCGAGGAGCCGATCAAATTATTCATTAATTCGCCCGGCGGTGTCGCGGACGACGGTCTCGCCATTTACGATACCATCAAATTCATCGACGCGCCTGTGAAAACGATTGTCTGCGGGCTGGCCGCCAGCGCGGCCGCGATTATCCTTGTTGGCGCGAAAAAGGAAAACCGGTTGGCGCTTCCACATTCGCGCATCATGATCCACCAGCCGCTCGGCGGCGTCCGCGGCAGCACTACCGACATCGAGATCAGCGCCGCGCAGATCGTCCAGCTCCGCGAACAGCTCAACCGAATCCTTGCTGATGAAACCGGCCAGCCTATTGAAAAAGTCGCCGTGGACACCAACCGCGACTGCTGGCTGACACCCGATGAAGCGATGCAGTACGGAATGATCTCCCGAATCGTGGATAAGGTAAAAAACATTTAAACGCAAATGGCGAAATATAAATATCACATTTTCATCTGCCAGAATACACGTGAGAGCGGGCATCCGCGGGGAAGCTGCAATCCCGACGGACAGAATCTACTTGCCGCGGCGTTCCGTTCGTCGTTAAAAAATTATCCGTTCAGCGCTGACGTCCGCGTCAATCCTTGCGGCTGTCTCGATCATTGCGAACACGGGCCGATGGTCGTTATTTATCCGCAGGCCTGGTGGTACGGCAGGGTCCGCCCTGAGGACGCGGATGAAATCGTGAAAGCGATGTCGGACGGAAAGGCATTAGACCGCCTGCTTCTGAGCGACGACTGTATACATACAGGTTCATGCGAACATAAGAAATCTTAACCCACGGGAATCAACCGATCATGATTGAAAAAGGCGGATTAATCCATCGACGATTTAATGCTATGACTTCGGACGAATTGGACCGCATAAAGATTGCATTAAAGCAGTCGGAGTACCGTTCCAATGAAAAAGACGCTCTGGCCTGGATTATATTAGGACTTGTCGGGGGGGTTGCAGGAGCGGTCGCGGCGGCTATGGAGGCAAACTGGGATGAGTTCAATTATTTTATTCAGGCCGGCGATTTGTTTTATGCGTTTTTCGGCGGAGAGAACATTATCGTCACTGGTTTTATAGTTTCCGTCATCGCGATTATGGTCATCCTGGAATACTGGAGGAGGATTCACGGACAATTCGGTTATGTCATGCTTTCCGATGCAATCGTCCGTGTCCGCGGACAGAGAGTCGTCATTGTTCCTTTTGAAAATATTGTCCGCGCCGAGTGGCGTCATGTGGAATCGCTGGCTGAGCCGGTAAGCGAAGCGTCATTCGGCCATCGGAATTATTCTGTGCTTGAACTCCATCTGGCCGACGGAAAAACATTTAAATTATATGCTCCCCGGATGGATATGACGCCGATCAAAGATAAATTCATCACTCAAAACAACAGTTCCGCCGGTCATTCGCGGGGCGGCACGGTGAAATGAAAATTATTACGCATCCGATTTCTTATTTAACCTCCGACAGCACGAAATGCGATCCCGTAATAATCAATAAATCGTTTGTCCCCATTTTTTTCTTCGCCTTCCGGACGGCTTCGTCAACGGATTCATAAGAAGAAACGGTCTGATTATTTTCCATGAACCGTTCGGCCAGGCTTTGAGCCCCGTAAGCGCGCGGATTGTTCGGCGTAACACAGTAAAAACGATCGGCGGCTCCGGAAATAGCTGAAATGCATTGGTCAATATCCTTGTCAGCCAAAAGACCGATGATGATGGTAATATTGTTAAATTGTGATTTCAGCGCGGAATCGATCAGTTTTTTCAGCGCGGACAAGCTTGCCGGATTATGCGCCGCATCCAAAACAATATTAGGAGCGATCCATTCCATGCGTCCCTTGATAAATGATTTTCCAAGTCCCCTTATAATTGCCTCATCCGGAATTTCAAAACGATTCTGCGAAGAAGCCGCCAGAAGCGCCATCACGGCATTGCGTACCTGATGCTCCCCCGGAAACGGGATAAACAGATTATCGAATTGCTTTCTTTTATTCTTGATGGTAAATTCGCAGTTAAATACGGTGCCATGACCGTCTTTTCTTAAGATATTGATTTTTGCATGATCGTCGGTGAGGATCAGTTGCGATGACTTTTCTTCAGCGATTCGGCGGATGACGTTGATAACGTCCGGATCGGTATCGCCGAGTATGACCGGAATACCGGGCTTAATGATCCCGCCTTTTTCCTTTGCGATCTGTTTTTTATTGTTCCCCAGATGTTCGGTGTGATCAAGGTCTATGCTTGTAATGATGCAAACTTCCGGTGTAATCACATTGGTCGCGTCAAGCCGTCCGCCGAGACCCGTTTCGATCACCGCAATATCCGCTTGATGATCAGCAAAATACTGAAACGCCATGGCCGTAGCAGCTTCAAAGAAAGTCGCGCGCAGGGAATCAATTCGGGGACGCATTTTATCGGTACATCGGATAATATCCTCATCGCTTATCGAACGGCCATTCATGCGAATGCGTTCGGAAAAATGATGAATATGCGGCGATGTATATAACCCCGTTTTCAGCCGGGCTTCGCGGAATATCGCCTCCAGGCAGGCGCAGGTCGTTCCTTTTCCGTTCGTTCCGGCGACATGGACAGATGGATACCGGTTCTGCGGTTGCCCAAGAAATTCACACAGCTCACGGATATTATCCAGCCCGAGTTTCATACCGAAAAACTGGAGATCGTATAAGTATTTGAGCGTTTCAGATAAAGTGGTCATGCAGGGATTAATATAAACAAATTATTTCAATTCCAAAATCTATTTCGGGAATTTCCAGTTCCGTTCGGAGAATCATTCAAAACGGATTAATCGCCTGCATTCATGATTTCCAGGATTACATCTGCGGATAGCCAGTCGATGCCGGACTCTGAGGCAATCGAATCGGGATCACCCGGATTGAAGCCATTCCATTGAGAAAGAATCGCAGCCGTTTTCCGTAGGGTGACTGAACTTTCCGGAATTTCAGCAAATAATCCATTTGTTCAAGAATGACGACCACGAGGCCTTTTTCTTCCAGAAAATTCAGCAAGTCCGTAACCGGTATCCAGATCTGGATATGATATTTTTCCGCCAGATTATAGAATACGCGGGCTTTGTTGCATAAATCGACACATCATTTCTTCTTTTTTGTAGTTTTCATTTTGTCGTCTGAGAATTGAATCGAAAGATCGATCCATTGCCGGACTAATTTTTTAAATAATTTGTAGACTCGAATTTCTTTTTGAATGATTTTCACCGATTGAGTCGGAATATATCGGATACGGCTTTTCATTTTGTGGGTATATTAATAAGTTCATTTAAATATGAAAAATTGTCAAATAGTCTTTCTTTGTAGAATCAATAAAAACGCTATTCTATGTGATTTAACGAAAATTTTAATGTTAACCACTTTCCGGTCTTATTAATAACTTAATTGATAGTATTCATATTGCTTATGATTTCTACGAACATATTGTTTGGTGAGCACGCCGGGGCGAAAATCATTGAGGGACATCAAGGTCTTTTTAATGGCCTCGATACGCTTCTTTTTTTGAAGATTAGACTTGACCATAAGGATCCTTTTTTGAAGATCTATCTTGAAACAGAACATTATACGATAACCGTATTGTCTTATTTATACAAGGAGTAATCTCAAGAAAAAACCACACACACTAATATTTAACGACTGTCGATAGTTCCTGTAATTTTTCAACTATCATATTATCCTAATTTCAATATTTGTTAAAGTTTATATGTTCGCTTAATTCCATGAATAAAAGTGTTCGACAAAAGGGAAGGAAAGTCCAGCTTTTTGATATCGCCGGAAAGCCTTTCAGGTTCAGTTCCACGAACGGCACGGGCAGGGCGACGGTGATGTTCCGTATCATGTTGGTATAATCCGCTTTATGGCTGATGATGTCGTCGCGCACCATGTAGGTTTCATAGCCGCGGTTCCTCACCCCGAAATACGTGGCCAGCACGCAGCCCACGGCGCTGAGCCCGCATAAGTAAACGGAGTTGCAGCCCTTCGCTTGCAGCAGGCTGTCAAGGGACGTTTTTGTGAACGCGCTCGGATAATTCTTGATGATCCGCGGGTCGTCGTCATTAACGGCAACCGTTTTCGGAAATTCACAAGCTTCCGTTCCCGGAGCCGGCCCCTGTCCGATCTGCGTATGGTGCATGCGGATGACGGGATACCGGAACTGGCGGAATAAGCCGATGACCGTATTGATAGCTTCCATTCCCGGTTTGACGTCTTTTTGATCCATTACCGGCAAGTATTCGTTCTGAATGTCGATAACAAGAAGAGCCGGCTATATGACCGGCTCTTCCCTCTTTCTGCGAAGCCGCGAGTTAAACGCACAGCTCAGCCGCTTCGACGGCGTCTTCCGCTTCATTTTTCACGTTTTCCGGATGCGGTTTTGATCCGAGCATTTGCAGATTCGTGGCGACGATCTCCGTAATGTATTTTTTTTGACCGTCGCGGTCCTGGAATACGCGTGTTTTCAGCGCGCCCTCGATGCAGACTAACGAACCTTTGTGAAGGTATTGTCCGCAGATTTCGGCCAGCTTGCTCCAGGCGACGACCCGGTGCCAGTCGGTCTGGACTTTCAATTGCCCGGTTTTGTCTTTGTACGCTTCATTCGTCGCCAATGAAAACATCG
The DNA here is from genome assembly GCA_037441945.1 of Bacteroidota bacterium. GTDB lineage: Bacteria > CLD3 > CLD3 > SB21 > JBBIRG01 > JBBIRG01. Next base: position 8,617 of record JBBIRG010000066.1, read on the forward strand.
CTATCGACGTTCCTCCGGGTGTGTAACGGATTTGCGGTTCGCGGCCGATACGGCCAATGAGCGTGGTGCGGTTCAGGGTTCCTCGTGACATGATGGTTCTCCTTAATGTTTGTTTATTATTTAATTAACTTCTCGGCTTCTAATCTAAGCCATCATTTACGCTATTAATATAATGTAATCTCATACCGATTTTTTCTCAAAATTTGAGAATTTTTTGGAAATATATATTTTTTTAATGTACAGACTGTCCGAAAATTCTATTAAATAGTCGGTTCGAGTTAAATCGATAACTGTTTTTATTGATGTTCATTTTTCGACTCCCGATGCATCGGGACTCAAAATGAAGGTTTTTTATTAGTTTTCGGACAGTCTGGTAATCCGTTTTATTTTTACCGGTTCTTGTTATAAAAAAACCTCTCCCGGTTTGAACCGGAAGAGGCTGTCCATAAAGATATAGCCCGGAGGGAACGGACTATATCTTAAACCTTCACGCTGGACATATTATTAATTTGTCCTACACTTTAAGCCCTTTGATTAGTTTGAATTCTTCGGAGCTGACGCCGTACTCGGATTTGACGTACGCTTTGATGCGCTGGACGCGGTCCTGCGCGCGGCGCGCGGCCGCTTCCGCGGGCTCCGGCTGATCCACACCCACCTCC
>JBBIRG010000067.1:0-9226 GCA_037441945.1 Bacteroidota bacterium
TGTTTCCGGCAGGAACGGTTTAGTCACGAACGCCGTGTTTTCCATATCGAAGGACATGCCGCCTAGTTTATCTTCCGCATAGCCGGACATGAAAATAACTTTCAGGTCAGGCTGTTTTGTTCTGAGTGTATCGGCTAACTGTTTGCCGTCCATGCCCGGCATGATGATGTCCGTCAAGAGCAGATGGATCGGCCCGTTATGGGATTCGGCCAGACTGACGGCCTGATCGCCGCGAAGCGCAATCAGGACGCGGTAACCTGTGTTTTCTAGGATTTCACGGACCAGCCCGCAGACCGTTTCGTCGTCTTCAACAAGAAGGATGGTTTCGTTCGCCTGATCCTGAGGGGTGGATTCAGCGGCAGGCGGGCTGTCAAGCTGAGCGGCATAACAAAGCGGGAAGCGGATCGTGAAAATAGTTCCCTTGCCGGGTTCGCTTTCCACCTGGATATCGCCTCCGGACTGTTTGACAATCCCGTAAACCGTCGATAATCCGAGACCTGTGCCCTTACCTTTTTCCTTTGTCGTGAAGAAGGGCTCAAAGATGTGACTCATGACATCCTGCGTCATTCCGCAGCCGTTATCGGTAACGGTCAGTATGGCTGTATCGTTCGGAGCTTTATCGTTTTTAACGGCATTTTCAGCCGTAACGGTGATTTCAATTTTTCCCTGTCCGTGAATCGAGTCGCGCGCGTTGATCACCAAGTTCATAAGAACCTGGTCGATCTGGCTGCGGTCGGAACGGATCATCACAGGCTCCGAATAATGGGTTGTAATCAGTTCGATAGTTTCTTCCAGGACGCGGCGAAACAGTTTTGTTCCTGACATGACAACGTCGTTCAGGTCAATGATCTCAAGATTCATCACCTGTTTTCGGCTGAAGGCGAGCAGCTGCTGCGTAAGATTAGCGGCGCGTTTGGCAGTCAGTACGATTTCATTCACGTCTTCCCGCAAAGGGCTGTTGACCGGTAGGCGGAACTGCAACATGCTTCCGTAGCCGAGGATAGCGGTCAGCAGGTTGTTGAAATCATGCGCGACGCCTCCGGCCAAGCGGCCGATACTGTCCATCTTCTGGGCCTGCAGCAGGTCGCTTTCCATCTGCTTTTGGCGGGTAATATCCTCTTTGATAGCGATGAAATGAGTGATGTCGTTATTTTCGCTGAATACAGGCGAGATAAGCGCTGACTCCCAGAAAGAACTTCCGTCTTTACGGATATTCCGGAATTCGCCTTTCCATTCATGCCCGGCCTTGAGCGTTTCCTTGAGAAGGCGGTAATCCTCACCGGGGAGAAAACCTTCCTTCATAAAGTTCGGCTTTTTCCCGAGGATCTCTTCTTCCGTGAATCCGCTGATTTCTGTATATTTCGGGTTTACGTATTCCACAAAACCATCTTTATCCGTAATCATGATAATGGATTGGCTTTGTTCCACCGCGCGGAAAAGTATTCTCAGGTCATGCTCAGTCTGATGGCGGTCTTCTTCCAGACCGATTGCATCGAGAGCATAAGAAATACCCTGTCCGATTTCCTTCATTAAGTTCATTTCCTCGGCGTCGAAGAAATCGGCTGATTCGCTGAGCACGGCAAATAATCCGATGAGTTCATTCCGGCTGAGCAGAGGAATTACGGCGAACGACTGAATGCCCCACTGGGCGGACAGGAATTTGATCATCGGATCGAGACCGGCGGCCTGAATGGAATTAAAAGCGACCGGATCTTTCCGGAAACGTTCCGCAGGCAGGGATTTCAGGAATGATTCCAACTCGTTCGTTTGCATACCGTCCGCGGCGGTGAGGCGCGGTTTATTATCGTCGCCGGTAAATTCCGCCGTCCATGCGAACCTGAACTGCCCGAACTGAACGGCGATGCCGCAGATTTCCCTTAAAAGCGTACCGCGTTCCTTGATGCGTACGATCGCTTCGTTGATACGGCTCAGGAACGCGTAATAATGAAATAATCTCAGTATCTTTTCTTCCGCTTCTTTATGGAACGTAATATCGGCCGCAACGCCGACGATGCGTGTCACCTCGCCTTCGAGTCCGAAGATCGGGCGTTTGACGGTCTGGAGCCACCGGATCGTTCCGTCGGGCAGGGTGATTTTTTCCTGGGGTATGAAAATTTCTTTTCCGGTTTCGAGGATTTCCCGGTCTGATTTTGAAAACCGTTGAATATCCTGCCAATCCGGATTAATATCTTCCTCGGTTTTGCCGGTCATTTCCTCAGTGGTCATTCCCCTGAGATCGGCCAGCGAACGGTTAGCCAATACGATACGGCCTTCGCGGTCCTTGACAAAAATATAATTGGGGGTAAGATCGATGATTTGCCGTAAATCGTCGTGCTGTTCCCTGAGCCGGTTTTCCGCCTCGATCTGCGTCGTGATATTCCGGCAAATCATGCAGATTCGGGTTTGACCGGGCAAAGCGATCGTCAAGGCGCGGATCTTTGCCTGAAAAACCGTTCCGTCCGACCGCCGGTGCATTTGCAGCAGATCAATTTCCTTCGCTTCATGAAAAACGTTCCGGAAGATATGGATGATTTCGCTTTTATCTTCGCTGATATCCAGGGCCGTAATATTCCGGATTTCTTCAGGCGAATATCCGTACAGGGAAAGCGCCGCGGGATTTGCTTCCAGGCAGCGGTAATATTCGGCGTCAAATATCAAGACGGCGTCCATCTGCCCGTCAAGTATTTGTCTGTACGGGTTCTCGGACAAACGGTTTGCCTGTTCCGCTTCGGAAAGAACTTTTATCCTGGCTGTGAGTTCTGCTGATTGCCTGAAACGATCTGAAACGAGACGGGCTAATTCGCCGATTTCATTTTTTTGCCCTATCAATGAATCAATTGGAGCCGAATTGTCGGAAGACAGTGCATTACGGATTTGCCGCAGTGGGCGAATCACCCAAATATAAATAGCCAGAGGGAATACTATCATTAATATAGTTGAAAACAGAAAACCAAGGATTGTGTGCGCATTTTCAATTTGATTCAGCGTCTGCAAATAGGGCCATTCGTTGAAGATGGATAGTATTCCGACTGTTTTATTGTCGGAATCACGGAGTGGACATTTTATAACAATTTCTTGCAACTTCCCGTTATGCGCGGTATCGGTAAGTTCCGTAACAATAAACACACGGCTGTCGAGCAGTTTGCCCAGTTCCTGCAGGTACAAATCTGACCACAGACGCGCAAAAATCAAATAACCCTTCGCTTCTGTTGTCCTTTTCAGGTCGGCTGAAGGTTGTATAGGCGCCCCGAAACATTCGAAGATGTTCTGATCATAAAAAATAAAATAATGCGAAAAAACTTTTCCGGATAACCACTGCCTTATCTTTTGCCGGTCTGTCTGCATGGGTATAGAATCATGTTTCGGAAGAAGGTGACGGTGATAAATCAGATTTCCACTTTCATTCAGGACCCAGGCGGCGTCAGCCGAAAAATTTTTCATGGGCGCTTCAATATTTTCTAAGGCCCATTGCCGGTCGGGACGGCGCACAAACGTTACCATGTCATCCCAGTAGCTGTAATCGAACACGAAGTTTTTCAGATTCCTGCGTTTCAGATCCAGGATGATATCCGTATTGCGCCGCAGTTCCATTTTATAACGGAAATGCAGAGAATCCATTTGGCGGTTGAAAAAATAATCTTTCACCAGCAACAGGAGACTGGTAAGCGCGATAAAAACAATAAAAAGCAGATTTAATTTACCAAATAACTTCATAAAACGCGGGTCAGGTCCTTTTTCATAAGATAATGAATTTATCCGTAAATAATAAAGAAATTATTAAAAAAAAATGCCGGTATCTACGGCGATTTCATCCGTTTTTTGCGCGCGCCGGTAATCGATATTTGCGGGTATCGATATTTCGTTCATCTTTAAAAAGAACGCCTTCAGATTCCAGCAGAGTTTTCTGGATGACCGCATCCGCGCCGTGAACGGCTATTTGCCATTTTGAATTCACCACGCGGTGCCAAGGCAGGCCGTGTTTTACGGACATCGAATGAAGGATTCGGGCAACCTGCCTTGCGCTTCGGGGCTGTCCAGCCTGGGCGGCGACCTGCCCGTATGACATGACATTTCCTTTTTTTATGGATTTTATGATACGGATAACTTTTTCAGTAAACGGCGTCATCAAAGGAGATGTATTACATTACAGGTTGTACAGAGTTATAAATAGCGCCGGACTTTTTTTTTATAATCGGTCCATTCATGCCCGAACCGGCTTTCAAGAAAAGATTCTTCCCTGAGAATGATGATGTGATGAATAAGGATAGCGGCGGCGGCAGCAAGGACATTGAGAGGATGCCGGCAATACAAAACTGAACCGACGCAAACCAGGAAAAGACCGGTATAGATGGGATTCCGGCTTAAGCGGTATATTCCGGCTGTTTTCAGCTTCGTTATACCTGTAGGAAGCCCGACCCGGAGAGATTCGCCGAGATGCAGTAAGCTGATCAGGGAAATTGTCGAACCCGCGGCGATCATGATAATGGATGGAATTTCTATGCAGCGGATGGTTATCCATGACGTACTTTTATCGATATATTGTAGCGCGATAAAAAAAAGGCAAACCAAAAAACATAATTTACCGAGAATCAGAACCGGCAGGGGAACCGGGCTTTTACCGAATATTTCCATAGAGGATTCCTAGCAGACGTAATAAATTCGCAGGGCAATATAACAAAAAAGCCCGTTGATATTCAACAGGCTTTTGTTCGGGTAAAAAAAATCGCTAAAAAAATCGCGCTTATAGATTATCGACCCGGCTTTCGATAACGCTCTGAATGGCCGGTGACACATTCGATAAGAAGTCATAACCGGTGAGCGATTCGATGGAATCGACACTGACCCGGAACGATCTCCAGTCGGCGCTTATCGAGATTTGGCTGTTGTAGTTGGTCATGTTCACGGCAATGACGCGCGTGGACGTGGTGACGCGGGCGAGATCATTGGTGCCTTCATCCAGCACGACGATCACTTTCCATGTGTTGGTCGGAACGACGATGTTATTGTTATTGATCCACGATTGCAGACCGTAGGCGCCGGAATAGATGTAGAGTTCCTTGCCCTGGCCGACTAACGAGCGGCAGTAGTCCTCAAGTTTAGCCCATGGCCCCTGGTTGTTATTCGGCGCCTGCGGGATCATATTGGTCATGAGGAAAGTGGATGAATTATCGGTCACGGTTTTCGTTCGGTCGGCGGAGGGGCACATGTGTCCGCGGTCAAATCCGCTGCCGCTGTAGCTTGATCCGCTGACGCGGTACCATCCCGAAGGAAGCGTGTTGTCGGCGCGGAAATCGTCCTGGCGCGGGGTAGAGCCCAGCCAGCTGCTGTTCAGATGCCAGGCGGTCCAATTAGGCGTGGCGCGGTCTTTGTTATACGAAAGAACATATTGCGTTTTTTCCATGAAATAATTCGTGTAATTCGCCGTGTTGGTAATCGCGTCGCTGGGATTGCCAAGCGTCATGTGAACGCTGGTGGATCCGCCGGGGATGTAATCGTTGATGATGATTTCGTCAATGTTGAGCCGGTAGCTGAATCCGCCGGTTTTACGGATCTCGATCCGGACGTATCCGGACTTGTTGATCGTAAAAGTAGCCGTGGAAAGCGTCGTTGAGGAAGTTGTGACCGTGGAACCGGATTTGAGCCATGTGGAGCCGCTGTTGGTCGAATACCATAGTTCCCACGTGCTGCTTCCGTCTGAACCGAAAATCGCATGTTGAATCGTTACTACGCCGATACCATCCGTTCGGTCGAATTTCATCGTGATTTTACCGGCATTCTGAACCCTCGCGCTTTTCAATCCGACTTTACGGTCGGTGGAGAGGCTGCCGATCAGCGCGTTGTCCATATTCCACACGCCGGAGCCAAGAGTCACATCGGCCGCCGCGTATGCGGTTTTCGTCCCGGTTTCAAATCCTTCCGAAACAGTCACTTTCTGAAACGACGTTAAATCCTGATCATGCTGATCTTCATATTGATTCGGCATCTGATCGCAGGAATTCAGTATAATCACCGTACTGAAAATTCCAATCAGGAGGATTTGGAGTAATTTTTTGTTCATGGCATTCTCCGGTTAAATAAATAAAATCATGGTTTTATTAACCAAAGAACGTACCAAAAAATAATTACAACTAAATTATAGAAAAATAATGATTTAATGAAAACTGGTGATTTTAGTATTTGTAAGCAAATACTTACATAATACAATATAAGATTGCATTTTTATACGATAATATTACGAAAAATTTTAAGTGTTATTAATAAGTTCATTTAAATATGAAAAATTGTCAAATAGTCTTTCTTTGTAGAATCAATAAAAACGCTATTCTATGTGATTTAACGAAAATTTTAATGTTAACCACTTTCCGGTCTTATTAATAATTATAAAAAATTTAAAAAATCATTATTATTTGTAAATGTATTAATAGTGGAAGCTTATAATGATTTTTTGGAATAATCATTATGATTTTTGGAAAAAAAGAACTAAATCATTTAAAAGACTGATATGTCTTAAAATGTAAATGTTTCCGCCGTATAATTGAAAAAGTGTATATGAATATCGCCATAATTAATTTTGAAGGTTCAAAACAATATTCAGATTAGCTGGATCTTTCCATATCGTGATAAATTCGAGCAGTTGACGAAAATTCCCAGCATTAACGTTTTCATTCTTAAGAACAACATTTCGCCGGATGATAAGCTGTTTATCATTTTCTTTAATTGAAATTTTCAGATCACCGATTTCATTTGATACGGAAATATCCAAAGGTTTCGTGTTAAAATTTACCTGACCGGGGAGCTGGATTTTCCATTCCTGTGATTCAAAAACGGGATGTGTAAGAAGAACCGGCGTCAGGCGCGGCGTATCCTGCAGTGGCAGCGTCGTTATTTCTCTCAAACCTTTAGGCAATGTGAGGCCTAGAAATTGTCCCGATACATCTTTTGTTAATGTTCCTTTAAACTCGCCGTTCCAGCGGTTCGTCTTGCCGGTCGCCAGTTCAGCGCTTTTATCGTCAATCGTCATTCCAAGCGAACTGCCGGCAAAGAATCCGCGGATCAGTCCACCGATTCCCGCTGGATTCATGTCAAAACGGTAAATGCCGTCCGTTTCCACGGAACCTTTTCCGGTGATATTAAAGTTATCGTCGATTTTTAACTCACCGGTAACCGTGAAACGGCTTTCCTTTGACGGGGGATTGATCACGACCGATTCCGGCTTGCTTTTCAGTATCATGCATGATTTTCCGAAATACGCCGCGGGAATGGCTTCATTCTGCGGATTCACGGGATCGATCCATCCGTCGAATCCTTTTACTCGCACCAGGACCTGATTAAATAACGGCAGGAACGCAAGATCATTCTGAATACCCGGAATATCCGATACAAGCGCCGGATCCGCTTCCATGCCGGCCGCGCGGAAAAGAGCCGCCAGCAATACGGCTTTATCTAACTGCGATCCGGTATTTTCACGGAATGTCCTTTCGGCGGGCATCGCGCGGTAACCCAGAAAATGCAGGTCGGCGGTCATCGCGCCTGCGGATTTACGGACGAAATCACTCAGCGCAAGAGCTTTGTCTTTAAGTTCCGTTTTATCTTTAACCAGCGCCTGAACCTGGTCTTTTATTGTTCCGGGGATCGCGTATAATTTTTTCTCATCCGGTATGATGTGTTTTACGGCGTCTTTCGTTTCGATTGTTGAAAAATAAAGCGTAGGCGTGAAATGATCAAGCGGGGGCTGACCCTGTTCAACCGCTATGAGAGGTATCTCGGAAAACGTCCACGTGTAAACCGTCATTTTTCCGGCTTTGGAAATCACCGGTTCGGAAGGAGCGCCCGTAAACCCGTATTTTAAACGTATTCCGGACGGCGCCTGAATTTTCACGGTCATTTTTTTAATTGGACTGCGGCCGCCCATAATGATTTTTCCTGTCAGGCCGGGATAGTATCCTTTCTTCGTATCGATACGGTAATGAAAATGAATGACGGCGTTTTTTTCTAATCCTGGATGCGTCACGACCATTTCGCGCAGGTGCATGTACGGCGGCGATGAACCCGCAAAAGCGGGCAGAACTTCATTGTACGCGTTCACCGGAGAGGGGACTTTCTTGCCGTCGGCCATCGCGGTTTCCGATTGGATGACGTCCAGTTTCTGGACCTGCGGATTGTACACGATAAACGACTCGCCGTATTGCCGCGTGAAGGCGAATGAGGTTTTCAGCCGGAGCTTGTGTTGGTATTGGTAGTTCGTGCTTCGGTCGGCGTTCAGCGTGTATTCATGAAGGATCTCGTCGTAAACGGCGTCCGCTACGTTTTCACTGTACGCATTCTGCGCGAACAGCGATTGCGCGCCAAAGAAAAAAACCGCGAGTAAATTGAAAAATGTCGTTTTCATATCGGTGTCCTACTTTTGTATGATCAGGGCGGATTGCGTGAATTTGATGCGTTCGGTGAGGGCGTTGCGGAAGCCTGACCATTCGTCGGCTTCGTATAGGCGCTTGTTCAGCGCGTGCCGGACGCCGACAGTAACGGTTTGCCCGCTGACGGTGTACGCGGCCTTGAAATCAGAGGCCGTACTGGAAAAATCGCGGAACGAAGGTTTCCATTTTACGGAATAACCGTCGGGTATGGCGATCGTTTCATTGAATTCCGATAATTTTGAACACCGCGCGGCAAACCCGTAGCGGCGGACGGTCAGCGTTGTGTCAATCTGAAGTTCCGCGGCGTTCACGAAATCGCTGAACGGATTCGCGGCGACGATGGGACGAAAAATCATTTGATCGCCGGAGACCGTTGCAAAACCGGGAATTTTGATTTTCATGGACATCCGCAAAGGAACGGACAAATCATACGGGTCAGTGCAGGCGTAATCCGTTATTTCTGCCGCGGGATAAGCGTTCAGAACCAGCGATCTGAAGTAATGGCCGTGGGAACTCATGTAGGACCGCTGAAATACACGGCGGATACCGGCGTCGGACTGTCCTTCGGCTTCGAGCGTAATCGATGTCGTCAGCCCGCCGTCGGCGCTGATTTTGGATTTCGCGTCGAGTTTCCAGTAATGGTTTTCCGGCGGCGATACCGGCGTGATCATCAGGTCGGAGCCTCCGGGAATGCCCATGAGGAATCCCTGCTGCTGTTCCGCGCTCGACCATAGTTCGCGAACGCCGGGCACCCAGGTGGGGTCAAGCAGCATCCAATCGCCGCTCCGCAGTTTTACGACGGTGACGCTGTG
>JBBIRG010000068.1:0-9205 GCA_037441945.1 Bacteroidota bacterium
AAACCAGGCGCCGACCTGTCTCCCGACCAGCTGACCGAATTCAAGAACCGGTTTTCCCGCGAAGCTCAGTCCGCCGGGCGTTTAACGCATCCCAACATCGTAACCATTTACGACGTAGGCGAGGACGAAGGCGTGTCTTTCATCGCGATGGAATTCGTCAAGGGCAAGCCGCTGGACGACCTGATCCTGCAGAAACAACCTTTCTCGGTTGACGACATTATCAAAATCATGACTGATATCTGCAGCGGTCTCGGTTACGCGCACAAAAACGGCATCATTCACCGCGACATTAAACCGGCGAACATCATCCTCACCGACGACGGCGCGGCCAAAATCATGGACTTCGGCATCGCGAAAATTGTCTCAACCACCGCAACGCAGACCGGCATGATCGTCGGCACGCCGAGCTATATGTCTCCGGAACAAATTACTGGACGGGCGGTCGATGCCAGGACGGACATCTTTTCGCTCGGAGCAGTATTCTATGAACTGCTCACCCATGAAAAAGCGTTCCCCGGCGATAATATCACCACGGTCATGTATCGCGTGGTCAATGAAAATCCAGCGCCCGTATCCGTTGTGAATTTGGGCGTCCCCACGCAGTTCAGCCCCATCATCCAGAAAGCTATGAGCAAAAATCCGAACGACCGTTATCCGGATACCGAATCGTTCGCGCGCGACATACAGTCGTATCAGACGGTCAACGGTCAGTCCATGGCGGGCGCGACGGTCGTCAATAATATGGATTACCAACAGACGATGGTCATGTCCTCTGATAATCTTCCCGCGGGAATCACATCGGCCAACGGAACAAATGTCATACCGCAGAAGAAAAGATCTAAAGCCCCTTTAATCCTGACCCTGGCTGCCGTCTCAGCCGCGGCGATTTTAGCCCTGTGGTTTTTCACAAAAGACAAGCCCGCCCTTCCCGGAATGACTGCGGAAGGAACGGCCAACTTTGAACTGACGCTGAACATCCCCGACGGAACGGTTACTTTTGACACCTCAAAATATTCGGTAAAAAACGGGTTTCTTCAGATACCGAAGATCAGCGCTGCTGAACACGAACTGACAATTCAACGGGAAGGTTACCAAGATTTCAAAACGAAACTTCTGTTTTCGGAAAACGAGGAAAAGAAATTCAATGTCGAGTTGAAACTCGCGCCGTTCCGCTTCCCGGAAGGGGTAGACACAGCATACCTATCCGTCGAATCCCAGCCGAACATGACGCGCGTGGAAACCAGCACGGGACAATTCATCGGTTACACGCCGATCATCCGTCATCCATTCCCGTCGGGCAAACATTCGCTTGTTTTTTCAAAGGAATTCTACATCAGCCTGGTTAAAGACGTGGAAATCAAAAAAGCCCAGGACGTCAAACTGTCGCCTATCCTTGACTATAAGAAAGGCTATGTGTCGACGTCCGTTTTCATACCCAACAGCACGCAGTTATTTTTTGACGGCGTGGAATACCGGCCTTTAAAAAAACAACCCTTTCTCTATCAATTACCGCTGGGCGAACACAAGATCATCCTGAAAAAAGACGGCTACAAATCGCTTGAGCAAAACGTTACGGTAAACGACAAAGACACGTTCCGTCTGTCTGGACGGCTTGAACAGCTTTTCGGATCGTTGTTTGTTACTTCCGATCCAGCGGGCGCGGAGGTTTTCATCAACGGAAAAGCATCGGGTAAAACTCCCCTGAAACTGGAATCTGTCACGGCCGGCGTCGCTGAAATCCGCGTACTGAAATCCGGAATGTCATCGAAAAAGAAAATGACAATAACCGAAAACAAGGAAAACACCGTATCCTTTAAACTGGAAGCAACTTCGGGCACCGTGAAATTCATTATCAATCCCTGGGCGAATGTTTTCATTGACGACAAGAATATCGGCGCGTCCCCTCCCCTGGAAGACCATGAACTGAAATCCGGCACATACAAAATCCGGATTGAAAATCCCGCGTTCAAGCCCATACTGAAAACCATTACCGTCAAAGCCGGTGAAACACTCACTGTTAAACACGATTTCAAATAATCGGATAGCTCTATGAAAACATTTTCATTGCCTCTTATCATTTTTTTCATCATCGCCGTTCTCATCGGATGCAGTGCGGCGACTGAAAAAACAGTGACTGACAAAAAAACCACGGAAACCAAAACCGAACCAAAAATTGATTATACCGCAACGCTGACCGAAGGTATCGAACAATATAAAAATCGAACGTTCGACAAAGCAAAAGAACAACTCCTGAAAATAACTTCCGGTAAAGCCGATAAGCCGCAACTGGTCGCATCCCATAAGTATCTGGGATTCATTTTCGCTATAGAAAAAAACAGCCGGGAAGCCAAAAAGCATTTTCACGAAGCGTTTGTCATTGATAAAAATTTCGAGCTCGATAAATCGGAAATGGGCAACCCGGTATGGACGCCGTCGTATGAAGAAGCCAAAAAAGAATTTGCCATGACGCAGATGACCGGCACGGAATTTTTCAATCTTGGAAAACAAATGTACGCCGAACGGAAATATGACGAATCGCTCGCGTATTTCGAAAGCGCCGCTTCTAAAAAGGATCTGTCAACTGATAACCGGATTCAGTCTTATAAGCTGACGGCTTTCATCTATTCCGTAAAAAAACAGCCGGACAAGGCTAAAATGGCTTTCCGGAAAGCGTTTGAGATCAACCGGCAATTTGAATTAGACAAATCGGAATATGGAAACCCAGTCTGGACGCCGCTCTATGAAGACGTAAAGAAAGAATTTCATAAATAGCCCATGCCCTTTTTAGCGCAAATCGAAAATAACCAGATCATACACCGTTTCCGGGCCGACAAGGAAGATATTTCTATCGGACGCCGGCCTGACAACGACATTCTTCTTCCGAGCATGATGGTTTCCGGACATCACGCGCGCCTAATCCGCAGCGGAGACCGGCACACGCTTCATGACCTGCAAAGCACCAACGGCACATCCGTTAACGGTAACCGGCTGATCGGATCCATTGACATCCGCGAATTTGATCATATTGTTTTCGGAAATATCGAACTGATTTTCGTCATCCATGACAACGCGACGATCGACGTCGATGCAATCCGCACTAAACCGCATGCCGAACTCGCCGTCGCCCAGGTCAACCCCGATGACACCGGATTCTCTAAGCGCGTCAGCACAGATACGCTACTGTCGATCATTAAGAACGTCCACCAAAAAGTCACGCTAATCCCCCATCCGGACCAGAAATGGATCAATGACAAATTAGTCGAACTGGAACATTCCATAGCCAATCTGGGCGGCCAGCTGAAAGAATTTGAACGATCGCAGGAGAAACTAAACACGATTTACGAAGTGGGAAAAGTCATCAACCTCATTCTCGATTCCAACGAGCTGCTCAATACCATTATTGATCTCGCGCTGAAAGTGATGAACGCCGACGCCGGATTCATCATGCTTTACGACGAGAACAATTTACTGACGCCCACTATCAGCCGAAGCATACAATCCGATGAACTTCAGGTTCAGACCGGCACTTTCAGCACGACCATCGCCAAAACTGTCGCCGAAACCGGCGCGAGCATACTGACCTCAGACGCCGAAAAAGACGAGCGGTTCCAGGGCGGCGCCAGCATCATTTCCCAGCATATCCGTTCAGTAATCTGCTCGCCGCTGAAAAACAAGGACCAGAAAGTCATCGGCGTTATCTATGTCGGATCGAATGTAACGTCGAACGTTTTTTCAAAGGACGACGTCGAACTGCTGGAAGCGTTCTCCAATCACGCCGCGATTTCCATTGAAAACGCTAAATTGTACGAAGAACGCCGCCGCAAAGAGCATTTGAAATCGGCTCTCGAACGGTACGTCTCCAAGCAGATTGCCGAAATGATCATGAGCAAAGACGCCTCCGGCGACATCCGTTTCGCGCCGGAAAAAAAGGATGTAACTATTCTCTTTACCGACATACGCGGTTTCACGCCGCTCGCCGAAGGAATGAGCCCGGAAGAACTGGTCGAATTACTGAACCGGTATTTCTCAAGGATGATCCAGATCATATTCAAATACGGAGGAACCCTGGATAAATTTATCGGCGATTCGATTATGGCGCTGTTCGGTGCCCCGGCTTCTTCGGGTGACGACGCATTTAACGCTGTCTGCGCGGCGATTGAAATGCAGATCGAAGTCGGCCAGTTTAACGCCGAACAAAAGCAGCTCGGCAAACCGGAAATCCAGATCGGTATCGGCGTCAACAGCAGCCCAGTGATTGTCGGGAATATCGGCTCCGACCAGCGGATGGAATACACCGCCATCGGCGACGGCGTGAACCTATCCTCCCGCCTGCAGGGAAAAGCGCAAGGCCATCAGATCATCATCAGCAAATCCACCTGCGACCAGCTTGCGGGACGAATCCCGACCAAAGAACTTGAAGCCATAATGGTCAAAGGGAAATCCGTTCCGGTTGAAGTGTTTGAGGTCATTTACTGACCTGAATGCTTTTATGATTATGGTTTTATAGCTGTCGCAGACTTCGCGAATCAACGCTCATTTTTAAATCAGATAAGATTGATTCGGAAAATCCGTTAAAAACGAACTCATCCGTTTTTCAGGTCATACAGGTCAGCATTCATGACCTTGGTCCATGCTTTTACAAAGTCTTCCGCAAATTTTACTTGGTTGTCGTCCTGAGCGTAAAACTCGGAATAAGCTCGTAAAATCGAGTTGGACCCAAAAACCAGGTCAACACGCGTTGCCGTCCATTGAATTTGCCCTGTTTTTCTGTCAATAACATGATACAGATTATCACCAGCCGGTTTCCATTCGTATTTCATGTCAGTCAGATTGACGAAAAAGTCGTTGCTGAGAACGCCGACCCTGTCGGTAAAAACGCCATGCATAGTTCCGCCGTAATTGGTTCCAAGCGCGCGCATACCGCCTATTAAAACGGTCATTTCGATCGCGGTAAGTCCCATTAGTTGCGTTCGGTCAAGCAGCAGTTCTTCCGGTTTTACGGCATAATTTTTCTTTAACCAGTTACGGTAACCGTCATGTAGCGGTTCAAGATATTGGAACGATTCAATGTCGGTCATTTCCTGCGAGGCATCGCTTCGGCCGGGCATGAATTGTACTTTGATATTATAACCGCCTGTCTGCACAGCTTTTTCAATTGCCGCGCTGCCTCCTAATACGATAAGATCGGCTATGCTGATTTTTTTCTTCAAACCCGTCCGCATTTCTTCGAGTTTCATCAATACTTTTTTCAATTTTTCGGGCTCGTTACCTTCCAAATTCATTTGGGGAATCAGTCGAATGCGGGCTCCGTTTGCTCCACCCCGGTAATCGGAACAACGGAATGTTCGCGCGCTGTCCCATGCCACCGTGATCAATTCCTGGGAAGTCAAACCACAATTTAAAAGATTTATCTTCAGATCCTCAATCTCGGACCCGGACAGTGTATAATCAACTGACGAAACCGGATCCTGCCAGATGAAATCGGCTTCAGGCACGTCCGTTCCTAAATAACGGCTTTTTGGACCCATGTCGCGGTGTGTCAATTTGAACCAGGCTTTGGCAAAAACCTCTTCAAAATATTTCGGATCTTTATAAAAGCGTTCAGCGACTTTCCTGTAATCCGGGTCTTTTTTCAAAGCCATATCGGCATCGGTCATAATGGGGTTTCTGCGGATGCTGGCTAAATGGGCATCAAACGGTTTGTCATCTTCTTTAATACTGACCGGCTCCCATTGCCATGCTCCCGCAGGGCTCTTCTTTAATTCCCAATCGTATGAAAAAAGCAAATGGAAATAGGTGTGATTCCATTTGTCGGGAAAAGTTGTCCATGCTCCTTCGAGGCCGCTGCTGACGGTATCTTCGGCATTGCCTTTGCCTTTCGGATTTTTCCATCCAAAACCCTGTCCCTCAATATCAGAGGCTTCGGGGTTAGGTCCGAGTAACGAAGCGTCGCCGTTCCCGTGCGCTTTGCCTACCGTATGGCCACCGGCCGTTAAAGCTACGGTTTCTTCATCATTCATTCCCATTCTTTTGAATGTCTCACGCATGGCTTGCGCGGTTTTCAAGGGATCGGGTTTACCATCCACGCCTTCGGGATTCACATAAATCAATCCCATTTGCACGGCGGCCAATGGATTTTCAAGCGTTTCTTCATTGGATTTATCGGCATATCTATCTTTTGCCAGCCATTCCTTCTCCGCGCCCCAAAAAATGTCTTTTTCAGGATGCCAGATGTCCTCACGGCCGCCTCCAAAACCCAATGTTTTGAAGCCCATCGATTCATACGCCATATTGCCGGCTAAAATAAATAAGTCCGCCCATGAAATTTTGTTGCCGTATTTTTTCTTGATTGGCCAAAGCAACCGCCTGGCCTTGTCCAGATTGACATTATCCGGCCAACTGTTCAAAGGCGCAAATCGCTGGTTTCCGGTATTGGCGCCCCCTCGTCCGTCAGCTACACGATATGTTCCGGCGGAGTGCCACGCCATCCGGATCATTAATCCGCCGTAATGACCCCAATCGGCCGGCCACCAATCCTGGCTTTCCGTCATCATTTTTTTCAGGTCATTTTTCAGGGCTTCCAGATCGAGTTTCCGGAATTCGTTCCGGTAATTAAAATCCGGCTCGAACGGATTTGTTTTTGTGTCGTGTTGATGCAAAATATCTAAATTTAATGCATTCGGCCACCAACTCGTGACCGAACTGTTCATTTCCGTATTGGCACCGTGCATGACAGGACATTTACCTTTTTTTGTATGATCCATGACTACACTCCTTCATAGGGTTAAAAAACATATGAAATATTTATTTGGAGATAACCATTAAAAAAGAAAGAAATCATGGGGGCACTAGATACTTCATTTAGTGATGAACTCATGATTATCCGTATTGATAGCAATTTATGCGATTGAAGAGCAAAACACAAAATTATTTATTGCTAAACCAGTAATTGAAATTTCATTATCCATCGTCGAGAGCGAATCCATTCACTGATTATTACCCGACGCGTCTATCAGGATTTGTCCGTTTTTAATCCTGTGTTAATTTTAAGCGGCGCATATAAGGGACAGAAATTCACAAGTCCCGTCAGCAGCGGTACGATGCCCACAAGTCCCCACCAGCTTTGATAGTACAGCCCGACAGCCCCGATTGCTAAACCGGCGACAATCCGGAATATTTTATCCGCTTTCCCGACATTGCATGTCATTCTAGCACTCCTTTTTTTCATTTGTTTCATTTTTGTTTGATTTTACAAAAATTCCAGAAATCACAAAACCCAGCAAACCGCCATAAAGCGTGCTGATGTAGGGATTGCTTTGTATCGGGCATCCACCCCCGCTGCAGCCGATGAAGTAATAATAGGCAAAGCCGGAGCCTCCGCCGAATAAAACAAACAGTCCTGTGATCTGGTATTTACGGTTCCATTTCATTTTTTTTCTCCGAAATTTCGTCAGGTTTATCTTCCTTTTTCTTGTTGTCCGGCACGGGACAAGCTCCGCGCATTCAGGTGGACACCCCCATTTTGGGCAGTATGACATACATTAAAAGAAAATAAACGATTAATATAACCCAGAATGACCAGTCGCCCATAATGAACCTGTCCTTTTAATTTATCTAACACATCCTAAGAAAAAATATTCCATTATCCAATAGCTTTGAATACCCTGTCATATTTTTCTTTGACTTCTTCACCGACGGGTTTCAGGGCAGGATTGCTGATGATTGCCGACATAACGATCGGGTCAAAAAAAGACACGTTCGTGTGCCCGTCAGGATCCGTATACACAACGACGTTGCATGGAAGAAGCAGGCCGAGTTCCGGTTCGGCTGTTAAAGCCCGGTGAGCAATTTGCGGAGTACATGCTTCCAATATAATATAAGGATTTACAACAGCTCCGATTTTCTGTTTCATATTATATTTGACATCAATGCTGGTAATGACCCCGAAACCTTCTTTTTTCAGTTCGCCGGCGACCTTTTCAACCGCTTCATGATAGGTCATTGAAACCCTTTTGGACATCCCGTAGTTCATCGTTTTACCCTTTCACCGGCGGATGGATTGACCAGCGCGTCTCAATCTGCGCTGAATGACGCATCATGGCGATCCCGGAACAATATTTATCACGGCTGAGTTCCACGGCCCGCGCGACATTTTTCTCATCAACATTGTTTCCGTAAATTCTGTATACGATCAGAATATGCTTAAAAACCTTCGGGTGTTCTTCTGCGCGAACGACATGAACCTCGATTTCAAACCCAGTAACATCCTGACGCATTTTCTTGAGCATTTCGATCACATCCATCCCAGTACAGCCCCCGACGCCAAGAGCGATCATTTCCATCGGGCTGGGACCGTTTTCTTCTCCTCCATGATCTTTGGAAGCGTCCATACTCACAGATAAACCGCCTGAATTCAGCCCTCGGAAATGCTTTCCGGAAACCCACTTTAAACTCACATCCATATCAAACTCCTGTTTGATTATCCTAACGCTCTTTTCCCGGATTCATTCCGAAAAAAAATGTAGTGATTTCCTGTTATATATGAAAATAAATCAAAATATAGAAATGAAATCGAAATGAGTTTCTCTTTGTTTTTCAGCATGAGATTTTGTATGTTTTGAATCATGAAAATGATTGATAACATACCGGTGTGGAATGTCGTGGATGAAAGCGCGTTCCGCCAGATCAAAACCTGCGTACAGGATGATTCAGTCGCGGGCGGCGCTCTGATGGCTGATCATCATAAGGGTTATTCCATGCCCATCGGCGGCGTTGTGGCCTATCGGAACCGCGTCTCTCCTTCCGGTGTCGGCTATGACATTTCCTGCGGGAACAAGGCCATACGCATCGACATCCCGGCGCATGAAATCCGAAAAAATTTATCGGCTATTCTCGATGATATCCAGTCGCAGATCAGTTTCGGTGTCGGGCGTCATAACAAGGAACATGTCGATGACCCGCTGTTCGGCGATCCGCTTTGGGGTGAATTGCCGTATCTGAAAAAATTGCAATCGCTTGCGCATGACCAGTTGGGAACCGTAGGCGCCGGCAATCATTTTGTCGATATTCTCCTCGATCAGAACGACGATGTCTGGATCGCCAATCATTTCGGATCGCGCGGGTTCGGACATAAAATCGCCAGCGGATTCCTGAATCTGGCGCACGGGCGTGCGTTTGATTCGCCGCCAAGAGGTGAAAACATGGA
>JBBIRG010000069.1:0-9201 GCA_037441945.1 Bacteroidota bacterium
ACAGCCCATAGCGAGCTTGGCGCCAAATCCCATCAGCGCCCCGCCCGAAAACGCGAGAATCAGACGCATCCGGGAGGAAATCCGCGGGCCTTTCTCAACCGTTCGTTTCACCCGTCCCGCCAGCGCGCCCGATATGAATCCTCCGAGAATCACACCGAGTACCTCAAAGACAAGCCAGTCCTTGAAAGGGCTTCTCGTACCATCACCGAGATATTCAGAAAAAAACTCACTCGATTTCGCATAATCCTCGGCCACGACACTGACGCCCACAGCCGCGGTTGTGGTCATCGCGCCGGAGGCCCCCAACCCGCGCCCCATCAGAACATAGGACAAAAGCAGTACGCATCCCAGTCCGATGCCAGCCAGGTAAGGATTCATGTAAGGTTTTAATTCCTGGTGATTCATTCAGTTCACCTCACAATCGTTTTAATAAGTTTGTTTCTATTTGCGTCTTACAACTTTATAAATTCGTTGCACGCCATGTTCCGATCCATCATAAAATAATTCAATGTAACGTTGCCTCAGAATTTCAATTGCCCGAAAACGTTCATTCGCAGGACGAGACATCCAGTATTCGTAGTCCGAATCCGCATCATGCAATTTTTTAAATCGGTATATATTTTTGTTAATCATCGTACAATATAGTTATCGCCGGTCATCAAATCAACTAAAATATGGTGCAATAATAAAACGGATTTATTATATTGTTCGTATCATTCGGAAAGGGGGTAATACATGACCAACTCTTTTTTTCGTTTAGGTTTTTTCCCGACGCCGGTTCATCCGCTGAAACGGATCGGACAATCATTTCCCGATTACCGGCTGTTCATTAAACGCGACGATCAGAGCGGTCTGGCATTGGGCGGCAATAAGACGCGGAAACTGGAATACCTGATGCACCATGCGATATCGTTCCGGAGCGGCGCCGTCATTACATCCGGAGCCGCTCAATCGAACCATTGCCGGCAAACCGCCGCCGCATGCGCCCTGGCGGGTATCCCATGCCATCTCGTACTCTTCGACAAAGGCCAGGTCCGGATGAACGGCAACCTGCTGATCGATCATTTACTGGGCGCGGTGATTCACTGGAATGATGACGGACACACTCCCGAATCCGTCGCCGCGCAGCTGGCGAAAGCAGGCATGAACCCTTATATCATCCCGGTCGGCGGCTCCAATGAAACGGGCTGCCTAGGCTATGTCCGCGCCATGAAAGAACTCCAGGAGCAGGAGTCACAAACCGGCATTCAATTTGATTATATCGTTACAGCCACAAGCTCCGGCGGCACGCAGGCGGGAATGATTCTCGGAAAACGGCTTTTTGACCTCGGCTCGGAGATCATCGGTATCAACATTGACAAAACGCCGATTTTTGGCAAGCCCGTTGAGGAACATATTCCGGATATCGCTAACCGGGCAGCCGCGGACTTTCATCTGAAGGCACGGGTCAATCCGGAGGATATCCGTATCCTCCGCGATTACGACAAATCCGGATACGGCGTTCTTACAGCGGAGGAAAAAATTACCCTTCATAAAATGGCGCGGGAAGAAGGCATTCTGCTGGATCCGGTTTATACCGGACGCGCATTCGCTGCGCTTATGGATTTGCTGACAAAACGTTATTTCAAACCGGGCTCCGCCGTTTTATTCTGGCATACCGGCGGAGCGCCTGCGCTGTTCGGCTACGCGGATCAGCTCACCTGCTGACGCGCGTTTGCTGATAATGAAACGAGCTATTGAGTTTCATTTATTTTCTGATTAGCTTCAGATAATAACACAACCCAAAATAAGGAGACAGCCATGGCGGTCAGTTATAAGCAAATCGGTCTCGTAAATTCAAAGGAATTGTTCAGCAGAGCCGTCAAAGGCGGCTTCGCCATTCCGGCGTTTAATTTCAACAACATGGAACAGCTTCAGGCGATCATCATGGCCTGCGCGGAAACCCAATCGCCGGTCATCCTTCAAGTATCCTCGGGCGCGAGAAAATACGCCAACCAGACGCTTCTCCGCTATATGGCAGAAGGCGCCGTAGCCTACTCGAAGGAACTCACCGGCGGAAAAGGCATTCCCATCGTCCTTCACTTAGATCACGGCGACACGCTGGAACTCTGCATCAGCTGCATCGAGAGCGGTTTTTCGTCAGTGATGATCGATGGTTCGCACCATTCGTATGAAAAAAATATCGAAGTCACCCGCAGCGTCGTCGAATACGCTCACAAAAACGACGTAACCGTTGAAGGCGAACTCGGCGTTCTTGCCGGCATTGAGGATGATGTGGTCGCCGCAAAATCCGTTTACACACAGCCGGATGAGGTAGTCGATTTTGTGTCCAAGACCGGCGTGGATTCGCTGGCGATCTCGATAGGAACTTCACACGGAGCGGCCAAATTCAAGCCTTCGCAGTGCACCCGGAATGAAGACGGAATCCTGATTCCGCCTCCGCTGCGGTTTGATATCCTGGAAGAAATCGAGCGGCGCATTCCCGGCTTCCCGATCGTCCTTCACGGCGCATCCTCCGTTCCCGTAGACCTGGTGAAATCGATCAATGAAAACGGCGGCCAGCTAAAAGACGCCGTCGGCATCCCGGAGGAACAGCTTCGTCGCGCCGCGGCGTCCGCTGTATGCAAAATCAACATTGACTCCGACGGACGACTGGCTATGACGGCCGCGATCCGGAAAATATTCAAGGAAACGCCCGCCGAATTCGATCCACGGAAATATTTGGGCCCCGCTCGGGAATCGCTGAAAAACCTCTATAAACATAAAATCGTCAACGTCCTCGGCTCAAACGACAAAGGCTGATTACTCGGTGAAACGATTACGTCCGTCCGGCGAACGCTTCTCCGGACGGATTTTTTATTATGGCATCTCCGATCGATACCCAGACAACCTTTTTCATAGCCGAGCAATACAGCCTTTCAGCGAAACGATTACTGCTGTTTGATTACGACGGCACATTGGTTCCGTTTGAGAAGAATCCTGCGAACGCTGTTCCTTGTATGCGACTTATAGGTCTATTGAATACCGCTTCAGCGGATATCCGGAACACAACCGCCATTATCAGCGGCCGGACAAGGCAGTTCCTTAATCGCCATTTGTCGCTTACCGGACTGACGCTGATCGCTGAACATGGAGCGTTTATTCGCCTGCCCGGCAAGGAATGGTTTTCGCCGCGAGAAATCCACTCAAGATGGAAAGACGATGTCGCAAGATATTTACAAAGCTATCTTTGTCCGGGTTCGATGATCGAAATGAAAGAAACCTCCGTTGTCTGGCATTACCGCGAATGCGAAGAAAAAGCTGGTCTGGAATCTGCATTACGGATACAATCCGATATCGCAAAAATGTTCGAAGAACCAGACTGCCCTAATATTCTTTCGGGAAACAAAGTCGTTGAATTTACGCCTCGCTCCGTTTCGAAGGGTAATGCTGTCCGGCATATTCTAGCGTCCCATGCATACGACTTTATCCTGGCTTTAGGCGACGACATCAACGATGAATCCATGTTTCAGGCATTGCCGTATTCGGCGTTAACCGTTAAAATCGGGAAATCAGAATCCTTCGCCCGATTTATATTAACCGATCATAAAGTGGTAATGCCTTTCCTCGAAAAAATTGTATTTCAAGGCGCCCAATAACCATCGCATTTTCCGGGCTGATAGCGCCTTCACAAAAAAAGCCGGTCTTCATTGAAGAGCCGGCTTATTTTTTTGAGTATGAAAATGACCGACTATTTGAAAAACATCGTCACGATCGTCCAGTATTCGACATTTTTGCCTTCAAACAGACCGACTTCAAACACCCAGTTCCTGACGGTCGCCTTGGCTTCATCCTCAAACATCTGATCGAAGTCTTTATTCCCGATGCGTTTGGCGACATTCATTTCCTTTGCTTTGCCGTCCAATCCGACGAGAACGCGGAGAGAAACCGTTCCGCTGACTTTAGCTTGTTCCGCTTCTTTCGGACGCTTCGGCAGTGTTTTCGTTATTACTTTCGGACTACGGTCGAGTTCATTAACCATTTTCGGCGCTGTAAAAGCGGCGGCGGTTGCCGTTTCTTTTTTCTCTAAAGAGGCTTTCTTCTTCTGTTCCTCTTCGAGCCGCTTGCGGTCATCTTCTTCTTTCTTTTTCAGCGCGAGCTGTTTTTCCTGTTCAATGCGGATCTGTTCCTGCAGTTTCATCTGTTCCTCCAGAAGGCGGAGCCGTTCTTTCTCTTTTTCCTGTTCGGCGAGTATCCGCGCCTGCTCTTCCTTTGACTTGTCTTCAATGGCGACGCCGGCGGTCAATGTCTCGGTCTGCTGTTTCCTGGTTTCCTCAATCTTCTTTTTCAGTTCCTCAATTTCTTTCTGCTTTTTGACCTTATCATCAACCACGTCCGTAGAGCCGGCTGAGGCTAAGTTCTGATATTCGAGATAAGAAATCTTTCCGGAAGCATACACCGGCGTATAGACGACCAGTCCGTATTTTGCATGTTCATCGTCGTCCTTGATCATCCGGTCGGCGTTTGTATTGTCGCCCCAGTCATTTCGCTGGGCGTAAATAACGTTCTTTGTGTGATTATACAGGTTATATTCGAGGTTTCCGTAGATCGCGTTTTTACCGCTGTTTTCGCCCAGCTTGACGTCGCCGACAACAGGTTTGGAAACATCCTGAATCAGGATGCCGAAACGGTTTCCTGTGATTTCATTCCCGCTGATGCTTGGCGACGAATTGATCTTAGAATTGATCCCGGCGTAACCGTTATTCTGTATCTGATTGTTGTTGATTTTGGGACTCGAGATAATATCGCATAGAATCCCGTTCCAGTAATTGCCTTCGATTCGGTTGCGGTAAATCCTGGGCGAAGCGTTGATGCAGGCGATTCCGTCGTATGCGAATTCGACGACGGAGTAAGTAACAATACTCCGGTCATGATCGCCCTTCATAAAAACGATGCCGTACCAATCGCCGGCCTGGGGCTGAACTTTCTGCTGGGTTCCCTGCAATTCCGCGGGCAGGAGAAAATTGCCGGATGTAAAACGGATCTCATATTTCTCCTTCCCTTCGGCTTTCAGAACGCCTTCGACAATCAGCTCGCATTTGTTGACGTCATATCCGCCCGACCGGTCGTCGCGGTTCGCTTCAAACTTGATCAGCGCATTGGGCTTGATCGTCAAGGTAATACCTTCGGGCACAATCACGTCGCCGGTAACCAGGATTACTCCTTCCCACGTTTCATTAGACCGGAGGGCGCCGGATTTTTTCGTTTGCGCTTCCGCCTGTCCGAATGCGGCCAGAATAAAGAGCATCACGCTGAAATATAAAAATTTTGTTTTCATGGCGAACCCTTTCCTAAATGATATCTTATGAATTCAATTTAATTCAGTGAATTACCGGACATTTCGTCGAGCAGACTTTCCTCCTGCCTGATTTTATGTTTCAGAATCGGATCATCCATAAAAGCAATATCGCCGAAAGGCTTAATTGTTTTTTTCCCTTTTTTGCGATTTTCGGGCTTTCCAGTTTCCTTTTGCAAAGGTTTGTCAGAAACCTGAAACTCCTGGAGGCTGGATGCCGGAACGGTTACGCGTTCTTCCATGGCGTCTGAAACATTTTCCGCAATAATGGAATCGCTGTGTTCAAGCTGATGCAACTGCTCTAAAAGCGATTCAATATCCGAGTCCTCCCCTTTGGATAATTTCTTCAGCGTTTCGACCGCAAGGCGGAGCAGCCCCAGAACACCCTTCTGCATAGGCAGCGAACCCTTATAAATGCGTTCCGAAATAATTTCTACGGGCCTCGTTAAATCGGCAATTTTGGCGAGCCCAATCATCCTTGATGAACTGCGGAGACTATGCGCGGATTTTTCGAGATCCTTTACGGGTTCTCTTTTCTGCGGTTCGGCTTCCAGCTGTTTGAGCGCGGAATCGAAGAGTTTAAAATAGGTGGCCGCCTCTTCCCGAAATATATCGATTATTTCCGGATCGACTCCGACGGATTCAAAATAAGAACGGGATTTTAACGATTCACGGGCGGCTGAAGATTCTTTGTGGTCATGCGGAATCACATCGGTTTTTGCCGGTACAGGTCTTTCATCTGTTTTCCCGGTTTCCGGCATGCCGGACGATTCCAGGCTATCATCGCCAATAATATAACGGGTGAACAAACGGGGCACTGAAAACTTTTTTTCGATAACCGTTAGTCGCTCCGCGATACTGGTAATATCCACCTGTTCGGTTTTGTACAAACTCCTTAAGGTGGTAACGATATCGTCAAACAACGCTAGAAGAAACTCGTCAAAAATGATTTCTTTTTCAAAATAGCGCTCGGTAATCATCTCGACACAGGCCGCAATGCCGCTGATTTTCTCAAATCCCAGCATGCGGGCTGAGCTTTTAATGCTGTGGCTGACGCGTTCGATATCTTTCAGCGCCGACTCATCCCGTATATTAGCCTGCAGGCGCTTGATGGCCTTATCGTAAAGCCGGAAATAGCTTTCGGATTCCTGGTTAAAAATTTCGAGCAGTTCGGCGTCGACGTCGGCAAATTTATGTTCAAACAAGCGTATTTTCTGGAGCTTTGTCTGCAGTTGCTCGGTATACGATTTGTCGGGCTTACTCCGTGCTTTGGATTCATGCCCGGCCGTTTTGATGGAGTGATCCGCGAACATTTCCGATTCAGCTTGTTCCCGCACGATTTTCCGTACCTGCCGTTTGCTTATTTCAGGTATATCTTCCGGTTCGATGTTCATTTTTTCAATGAAAGTGGATACCCTGATTCTGGAAAGATCGCTGTCCGGATTGACCATCATCGCTAGTAAATCAGAAACCGGTAAAGATGTAACCCGTGCTTTTTCTTTCGGTTCTTTTGTTTCGCGAAACTCCGGAATTTCATGAATAACATTTCCGGAAATTTCCACTTCGGGTTCAGTCGTCATTTGCCCGGCGGCGGGTTTCGTAATTTTAATAGATTTTTCGGGTTCTTTTACGGTTTCCCGCTTTTCCTCTATGCGGGGATCAGGAACGGCGCTGAAAAACTCAACCAGTACGACCTGCACTGCATCGATCCATTGCCGGTCGCCGGCTGCGTGTATTACAGCTTCTTTCAACTCGGGTTTCGTTGCCTTGATGACCGGTTCTTTCGGGACAAGCAGTTTTTCTTTCAGTACAAAAATGGTTTTATCTGTATCCACCAGTACGGCAATCAACCTTTGCCAGTCGGTCAGAGGAATGGGTTTCAGCCCGATAAGGTTCCGGAAATACTCCTGCGCAAGCTGGTAATACCCGACAAACTCGGGCGGCACGGATTGGTTCCGCTTCAGGAGCGTTTCGATGGAACGTATGTATGCGCCGCACAGGTCGCTGATAAACTGTAGGCGCATCATGCGCGACGCCGTATTCACGGCACGGATGGCCTGGTCAATTTCCCTGAGCGCCATCATCGGTTCGGTATCTTCAAAATGACTGAGAATCGTCTCGACGGTATTGAGATAATACTGAGATTCGTCCTTGAAAATCGCAAAATTATCCGCATCGGCTCCGGTCAGGTCCAGAACGATCTGGTTCAAAGCCGCCGTTGCTTGTTCGCGGGACTTATCTGTTTTCAGGATTTTCTCGGCAATGGTAACGGAGTAAGATGCCGGTGAAACGTTTCAACGAATGCTTTAATGGAAGTTTCCAGCCCGTCCGCCGTCACGGTTTCGGGGCTTTGAGTCCATTCATGCGCGGTCTGGAACAAGGAAATCAAAGCGGCTGAAGCGTTTCCGTCCACGGAGGTCGTTTTGTCATCCACTCGGTCAGCGACATCATTCAGCGTCTTTTCGATCTTCCGGAAATGATCATATAAATGCATCGCCTCATACAGCCGCATGGTCTTTTTCATCGCGCCGACGGCGTCTGCCAACTCAATGATATAACTGACCCTGCCCGGGTTGACCTGGATATGCGATAACGCTTTCTGAATATCTTTTAAATCCTTTCTGACAGCGGATTTGAATTCCGCCAGAGAAGAGGCCGAAATCTCCCCGGACGGCCGGTGTTCAGCAGGAATGGTTTTTTCTTCTCTCGCTGCGGCGAATTTTTTTGTACGGTTCGTTAAAAAACCCAGCATATCGCCGACCCGCCTGAATTCTTTCGGATCCGCTTCTTCCGGTTGTTTTGCCTGCTTCTTTTCTGCAGGCTGAACCTCGGGCGCCAAAACAGGTATGACAACAGGCGCATCCTGAGTCAGCTTGAACTGCAGCGTAATGCCGATTGCCGGCAATTGCGCGACGAGATCGTTTCGCAGAGATTGCGACTGGAAAATGGCCGCGAAAATCTGTGAAACTTTTTCGGAATCCACTTCCATGGACCCCATCATCTGGCTTTTCCGGTACGCCGGATCCTGGAAACGGTTCAGTACAGACGTAAAAAAACTATAAAGCGGTTTCAGCGCTTCCACCTTGTTCAGGGTTTCGATCCGTTCCGACGGATTGTGCGCGTGCGATAAATAAACAAGCGTTTTCTTGATCGCGCTGAACTCAGCCGGCTGGAACCGGTGCTCGCTCGTGTTCTTCACATGATTCAGAAGCTCGGTCAGGTAAAATTCCAGGAATTTCTGGTTTTTATTCGTTTCAGCCATAACCGCTTAAAATGATAAAAAAGCCCTTAAACAAATCATTAAGGGCTCAATGGTTTAAACATCCTGTCGCGTCATTATTTGATGTACTCCTTGACTTTGGCGATCAGATCCTCATCATGAAACGGCTTCGTCAGAAAATCGTTCGCCCCGCTGCCCAGAGCGGTATCTTTGTCCTGCGGCGAGTCCTTGCCGCTGAGAATGATGATCGGGATCGACTGGTAAGCGGCGCCCATCGCTTTAATCGCCTTCATAACGTCAAGGCCGCTCATGTCGGGCAGCATGATGTCAAGCAGGACTAATTGCGGTTTAGTTTCCTTGACGAGCCGGATAGCGTCATCGCCTTTCATAGCGGTTGTCAGCTGGTAGGGATGGTTTTCAAGAGCGATTTCGACCATCTTCTGTATCACGACGCTGTCGTCAATCACCATAATTTTTTTAGCGCCTGTGGTTTCGGCGGATTTTTCAGCGGACGGGGTTTTAATCTTTTCCGCCGGTTTTACTGCCGGTTCCGGTTCAATAGAAAAATCAAGCGCCTCGTCCTTTTGAGGTTCAGCCAAAACCGGCGCTATTTCTTCAATGATCGGCTCAAGAATTTCTTCCCTGA
>JBBIRG010000070.1:0-9199 GCA_037441945.1 Bacteroidota bacterium
AGGATCAATTCTGTTTATGCCGGTTACTCTTCCGAACGCTTCGATCACCGAAGTGAACCGGATCATGCAGGCGCAGGATCAGCTATTGCGGACGGTTCCTGAAGTCGCGCATGTGCTCGGGAAAGCGGGCAAAGCGGAGACCGCGACGGACAACGCGCCGGTAAGCATGATCGAAACGATCATTCTTCTGAAGCCGCGGAATCAGTGGCGCGAAGGCATTACTAAAAACGACCTGATCCAGGAAATGGATCAGCTGCTTCAGATACCCGGCGTGCGCAACGGATGGACGCAGCCGATCATTAACCGGATCAACATGCTGGCGACGGGCGTGCGCACGGACATCGGGCTGAAAATTTTCGGTCCGGACCTGGATACGCTGGAGCATTACGCGATCGAAGCGGAACGCCTGCTGAAAACGGTTAACGGCGCTTCGGATGTTGTCGCCGAGCGGATGCAGAAAGGGTATTATCTTGACATCCGACTGAAAAAGGACGTCGCTTCGCAATACGGGCTGGATGTCCGCGATCTTCAGATGATGATTGAAACGGCGATAGGCGGACAGAATATCGGCACATTTTACGACGGGCGGAAACGGTTTCCCCTACGCGTCCGTCTGATGAGCGATTACCGGAATAATCCGGATGCGCTCGAAGAACTTATCATCCCGGTTCGTTATTCCGGTGCGCCGATGAATGACGGAATGCCGTCTTCTGTTTCCGGTCAAGCGAAGATGACGCCGGGAAATTCTATGGAATCCCCGCGTTTCCGTTTATCGGCGCCGGTGAACGAGAAAGAAAATGGGATGATGTTCGTCCCGTTATCCATAATCGCCGATATCAGTGTTTCCGAAGGCCCGCCGATGATCAGCAGCGAGAACGGAATGCTGCGTTCGCTCGTTTATATGAACGCACGGGGCCGCGATCTCGGGTCGGTCGTGGAAGACGCACGGGAAATTATCCGCGAACGGCTTGCGCTTCCGGTGGGCTACAGCGCGGCATGGACGGGACAA
This sequence comes from Bacteroidota bacterium, assembly GCA_037441945.1. Lineage (GTDB taxonomy): Bacteria > CLD3 > CLD3 > SB21 > JBBIRG01 > JBBIRG01. The sequence continues at coordinate 1,010 of JBBIRG010000070.1, forward strand.
TATGAACAGAAGATCCGCGCCCAGCGGACGATTATGATGATCATGCCCGTGGTGTTTCTCATCATCTTTTTTCTGCTGTATGTCACACTGAAGGACATTCGTGAAACGCTGATCGTGATGCTGTCGGTGCCGTTCGCGCTGACGGGAGGGATGTTTATGATTTACGCCCTGGGTTATCATTTTTCAGTCGCCGTCTGGGTAGGATTCATCGCGCTGTACGGTATCGCGGTGGAAACAGGCGTCGTGATGGTGATTTATCTGCATGAAGCGCTCGACAAGCGCATCCGCGAAGCACAATCCGGCCGGGTCGATCCGCTTTCTGAGACGGATATTATGAATGCCGCTTTGGAAGGCTCGTTACTGCGCCTTCGTCCGAAGCTGATGACCGTCGCGACCAGCATGATCGCGCTGATTCCCGTGATGTGGGCGACCGGAACCGGAGCCGACGTGATGAAACCTCTGACAGCGCCGATGATCGGCGGTCTGCTGACCTCCGCCGCGCATGTTCTTATTATAACGCCCGTGCTGTTCGTCATGATGAAAGAACGCGCGCTGAAAATAAACCAACTCCGTCTTTCGGGCATGGCGCCCTGGATGACGCATGAATAAAGGAGTCGCTATGAAAAAGATTTTATATTTCGTGCTGATCATCGGCATGACGTCCTGCGGAAAGAACGATCATAACCAGCATACGTCTTCCGACCCGTATTATTGTCCGATGCATCCGGAAGTCACCTCGGCGAAACCGTCGGTGTGTCCCATCTGTCACATGGATCTGGTGAAATCCGGAGGGGACGCCGAACAGGACAAGTCCGCGATGCTCTCGCAGATGAACGTGGACGCGTTCCGGCAGGTTCTCGCGAACGTCGGAACAATCAAGGTCAGGAAAGAGCGGCGCACGCACAGCCTGCGCGCTTACGGAACGCTGGATTTCGCGGAGCCGAACCGGAAAATCATAGCCGCGCGATTTTCCGGCCGCGTGGAACGGCTTGTCAAAAACCAGACCGGGCAACGGATCGCTGAGGGTGAAACGCTGTTTGAAACGTATTCGTCTGACGTGGTGCAGACTGAAAATGAGTATCTTTCCTATTTTCAGAGTCATGAGGATCAAAGTTTCAAGCGATCTTCCGACACGGTTTTGAATTTGCGCGCAACCGCATTACAGGCAATTTCCAAACGGCTTCAGATCATGGGTATAAGCATGGAACAGATACAGGAATTAGAAAAAAAGCGCGAACCCCACTGGCGTCTGCCCGTATATTCGCCGTATCCGGGTGTGATTATAAGGAAAAACATAAACGAAGGCGCGTATTTCGGCGAGGGCGACGCGTTGTATGAAATCGACGATTTGTCGGTTTTATGGAATATTTTTGAAGTGTATGAAAACGATATCCATCATATCCGTTCCGGCATGGCTGTTGCGATGAGGTTTTACGCGTTCCCTAATGACACGTTTTACGGGAAAATCAGTTATATCTATCCTTCGCTGAATCCGGCGACTCGGACGCTTAAAGTAAGAGCGGAACTGAAAAATCCGGGTTTCAGGCTCCGGCCGCAGATGAGCGGTGAAACGTACATCGTTCAGCCATCGGAACCTGCGATCTACGTGCCTCAAACGGCCGTTATCATTACAGGGAAAAGAAATGTCATCTGGATCAGAAAAACGGGTAACGCTTTTGTCCCCGTGGATGTGGAATTAGGATACAAATCCGGCGATGAATATGAAATCCTGTCCGGTTTATCGGAGGGCATGGAGATCGCCGTTTCCGGAGGTTATCTCATCGAATCAGAAAGCCAGCTGAGCGGATTCAGGTGACAGGACATTTTTGAATTGCGAGACTGTCCGAAAACCTTTAAAAGACTTCGTTTTGAATCCCGATGCCTGTCTCGACCTGTCCTGAGTCCCGACTCAGTCGGACCGCGGGAGTGAAGCTGAGAGAATCGGGAAAAAATGTATCTACAGAAAAAACTTTCTTGATCCCGATTCTTTTGTCGGGTTTCGAACCGACCACTTGTGAGAATTTTCGGACAGTCTCTGTACGATTCAGCAAATTTTCAGAAACCGGCCACAGCGGTCGGTCTGATATCATATATCCGACATTATTTTGTCAGGGTCGTTGCGCGCCCGCTCCCGCATTCGCCCCGATCAATTTCAGCGCGTCGACTAACGGATATCGGTTGGCGAACATACTGACTTGGCTGGTCAGTTTTCCCTGTTTTGGCAATCCCATTGCTTCGCGCATCAGGTTGGCTGACGAATTTGGATCGAAATCCTCGGTTTCGCTGTATCGCGCATTGAGGAAGTTTTCCAGATACACGGCATGGATCGGCAGTTTTTTCGGCGGTTGACCGCTGTTTCCGCGTCAACTGGCCAGTCCCAGGTCCGCGTTCATATCTTCGATTTTTACTCGTTCCATTTTTCCGGCGGCTGAGCGTCCAGGTTCCACATACAACAACGGCGCCTGTTTGTTCAGGAACAGGATGTTGTGATCGATTTTCACCCATTCGTTCAGGTTGCCGCGCGTATGTTCGATACCGGTGAATATATTGCCGCCGATAATATTGTGGTGGATATCGTAGGAAAGCTGTGTCATGACGCGGACGCCGTATCCCATGTCGCCGAAATCTTTCAGCCGGCTCCATGTGAAGAGGATCGTATTATACGCAATTTCCACATGTCCATCTTTTTCCACAGGTCCTTTAGGCCCTTTTTTGCCGCCGAGCCCGAATATCTCGATAGCCGCCATGGCGTTGGCGACAAACACATTGTTGAGAATTTTCACCGTTCCGGTTTTGAATCCGCCCTGGATGGCGAAATGCCCGTTGAGAAACACGCAATTGCGGATGATCAGTTCGCCCTGGATGTTTGCATTGACTTTGTTGGTGAAGCAGAGCAGCGGCTCATCGACGGTGCTGGGGCCCTCGGCGGGTTTTTCGGTAGGTTTCAGCAATCGGCCGCCGAGTCCCGGTATGACAGACTCTTTGGGCGAATAGGCGTTTTGTTCCCCGCGGTCCAGAATGAATCCGTCGAGAATAAAGACTTTTCCAGCCGGGACATTCAGGATACTGAATATAGGTTTACGGCCGCTCTCTCCGGATTCACGCGTGGGAATCATTGTGCTCGGATATTTCAGCGGATCGCGGACTGAAAAATCGGGAGAATAGCCGCCTAACAGTTCCACGGGTTGTGGCGCTTCAAGATAGCCCTTGTCGCGTAATCCCGTATAATTGCCCTGACTGACGTGAATGCGGTCTCCCGCCGCGGCCTTCTTCAAGGAGGTTTCAAAGTTTTTAAAAGGCGCTTCCCGCGTTCCCGCGTTTTGATTATCACCTTTTTCCTTAGAAACATACCAGTCCGCCGCAAACGCCGGAGCGTTCCAGGTAAACATAATAATGATACAGACAACAGTTGAGATGTTGATCCGCGATTTACCTCGCTTTTCCATTTCAGACCCCCTTTGTTATATTGCGATGAAACCTCATCACTAGCTTGTGACTTGGTTAAGTTTCATTACGTTAACGCCAAATACAAGAAAAATCAAGTAAAAAACATTTTTAGCGATCGAAAAGTCGCAATCGAAGGGGCTCAAGAAATAAGGTTAAAGCAGACCATTTTACTTCGGTTGCTGTTGTTGAACGAATATTTTTTTCTATAAAACTTCTAAAGGGCGCTTGTGTCCGATCTTCCATGCCTTGCCGTTAACAGGAAGGTCGTTTTTTGCGCTGTGCAGAACGTTTATGCGCGGATCGTTTGTTTGTATCGTGATTTGAATTTCAGATGAAATTATTAATGAGAGCGTGATAGGGTGAACATATTTATTTTATCGCAGAGTCGCTCAGTCCGTAAAAAGGCATACATTTATTGGCTTCGCGCCTTTGCGCCTTTGCGAGAACTGTCAAAGAAGTAAACTATTTATTGCTCTTCTTAATAAATATATTTTTAAATTCGCCGGCATGGTTTCACTTGCAGTTGAAACGTGTATCATTTATCTTGAAACAAAATCAACAGCCTTCGGAAAGAACCATGAAAAAAAATCAGACCGGGACTTTAATAAAAACGCGCGTCACCTACCTGGAGATGAAGTCCAGGCCGGATATATCGCTTAACGAGCCGCAAGGTTCGTTCATAGTTCTTGCAAAGCCCATGTCATTCCGTTTCTACCGGTACCTGTTTCACGCGGTGGGGGATGATGTGGGCTGGGCGGACAGGAAAGCTTTGAACGACGAGGAATTATCCGCGGTGATTACTCATGATTACGTCGATATTTTTGTGCTAATTGTTCACGGCGTACCGGCGGGATTTGCCGAACTCGACCGGAGAGAGGAACCGGATATTGAAATCAAATATTTCGGTCTGATGCCGGAATACCGCGGCAAAGGCCTCGGCGGGTATTTCCTGAAATGGATCATCCGTCAGGCGTGGTCATTCAATCCGCGCCGGCTGTGGCTGCATACCAATGACCGCGATCATCCGGGCGCGCTGGGGAATTATGTTAAGAACGGTTTTTCGATCTATGATGAAAAAACGGAAAATCAATTAGTGTTGGATGTTCCCGTCAAAGACGCTTAGCCAGAATGGTTTGAAAATCTTCGTTCGGCAGTCGTACTGGATTATTTTTATTTTCCGTTAAACGAATAATCGCCATAAAATCATTTTCCGTAATACCGTAATCGCTCAGCCGCGGCAGACGCAGTTTCTCGGACATCACAAACAATTTTTCAATCAGATATTCACAGTAATAAAAATCGTTTTTCCCGCTTTCCGGTGCAAATAATTTTCCTGTTCCGGCAAATTTTGAAATAGCCGGATGATCCTTATTTTCCCGGATCATGCGGCGAATCGTCAGTTCCATGCAGGGCGCCATGAGCGTGCCGCAGACGACGCCGTGGGGAATGGGGAACAATCCGCCGATCGATGATGCGAAGCCGTGTACCAGTCCCAGTCCGGCGTTGGCGAGCGTGATGCCGCTGATCATGGAGGCGTAGGCCATATCCGTTCTTGCTTCCAGGTTGTATCCATCTTGAACGGCTTTTTCAAGAGAACGGGAAGCCGACTGAAGACCCGAAAACGCCAGCGCGTCGGTTAAAGGTGTAGTGGATGCAGAAACGTATGATTCAAGAAGCTGTGTGAACGCGTCCATCCCCGTCGCCGCGGTGAGTTCGGGCGGACAGCTTAGCGTCAGTAATGGATCGACCAGAGCGATATCCGGTACGAATTTGTCATGGCGAAGTGATTTTTTGAATCCATCCGGCCCGACGCGGCTCAGAACGGCATTCTTCGTGGCTTCACTGCCTGTACCGGAAGTTGTGGGAACCGCAATAAACGGGACTTTCCGTCCGTCATGCGTTTTTGTGCCGATTCCTTCCAGATAATGGATCACGGAACTATCGTATTTAAGCATCGCGGAAACCGCTTTGCCGGCGTCCATCACGCTTCCACCGCCGGCTGCTGCAACAACATCGGGCAATGGTTCACGGTAAGAGTCGACAATACGGTCTATCAATTCCGGAGAAGGCTCGCTGGTTATGGATTCGCGGCTGATGGTCAGATTTCCGGCGGTCAGGTGCTTTTCGAATTTCCGCCATGACGCGGAATGCTTAATCGAACCCGAACCTGTGAGTATAAGTACTCTTTGGCCATATTGCTTGATCAGTGAAGGCAGAAGTTCCAGTTTTCCAGCCCCAAAATGTATAAGCGGCGGCGTATATTGGGTAAACGTTTTTATCATGAATTCGTTTCGCCCGGATTTAAAATATTATATTTTACGCCTTGTCTCGGTTCGGCCATCCAGTCTTTCACGTTATCCCGCCATTCTGCGTAGTGATACGTTTCTTTATGGGCGGCTGCGGCTTCATCGCTGATATAGGCTTCATACAAAACGAATTTCGACGGATCGGCGGAGGATTGCAGGACGTCAAACCGCAGATTACCCGGCTCTTTGACGGAATTCAGATGATTTTTTCGGCATGCTTCACGGAAGCGTTCGATATATTCGGGTTTAACTCTGATATAAACGATGGTCACGGTCATAGTATGTATTTCCTTCTGTTATTGAACATTCCATTTTAATAAAAAACCGGCAGAATACAAACACAGAAAGTGAAGTATGATCATTTTCAGCGCTCCTATCCGAGGAGCCCGTCCCGAGTCCGCCGCGGCGGACAGCGAAGTCGTATAAGCCTGTCCCGAGCGAAGCCGATGGATCATTTCGAGCGACCGAAGGGAGCGAGAAATCTTGTATTAAAATCATCCATCATTCGCCCTTTGTTTCCAAGCATTGTGACTAATTCCGATAAGCACGTTTAATTTCTAACTTTTTTAAAAGCAATCCTCATGGAAACGATCTCCGGACGGCTTCCGAGCCGTATGGGCGGCCCCCAGGTTCCGAATCCGCTGGAGACATAGTACCGCGTGTTGTCGATTATTTTATATCCACGACTAATTTCATAAATTTTTTCCGTTATAAAATTGAACGGCCATAACTGCCCGTGATGCGTGTGTCCGGCCAATTGCAGGTCGACGTCATTATCCCGCGCTTCCTGGAGATTGTATGGTTGATGATCCATCAAAATAAGCGGTTTGGAAGTATCAATGCCGCGGACAATTTCGGATAGAAGCTTTCGGTTTTTACCGGCGAAACGGTTGATACTGAGGTCTTCACGCCCGACTAAATAAAAAGAAGAATCGATCAGAACGGCCGTATCACGGAGCATCGTGATACTGTTCGAGCTCAGATAAGCCGTGGCCTGTTCCACTCCGCCGATGTATTCATGATTCCCGTTGATACCGTAAACGCCCAGCGGAGCCCTTATTTCGCGGAGCATGGAACCGAGATCCTGCCGAATCACAGGACCCAGATCTTCGTCGAGAATATCTCCGGCAAAAAGGACAATATCTGGTTTAAGCGCGCCGATTTCACCTATCAGCGCCGAGAGACGCGCCCGGCCGATGATCGTTCCCAGATGAATATCCGAAACCATCACCGCGTGAAGCGATGTCCGGGCTCCGGCGTTTTTTGAAATGTTGAAATCTAGATGTGTGACTTGAGAGGACAGCGCGTTGATTCGTCCGGCGACAACCGTCAGCGTTACGGTTCCGATAACAATCAAGAATGCGATCCATTTAGCGAAAGGACGGTTCTCGTTAATCCATGCCGGCAGGAAATGAAAATAATAGTCCGCGATCCGGATCAGGTCGATAAGCAGGACGGACATAAGAAAATAGACCATCGCCGCAATCCAGAACGAGCCGATCCAGATCAGCGCGTCGCTGGCGAACGACAGCCGGATGTTCTCAAGAAAACGTCCGGCTATGAATGACAGGCTGAAAAACAGGAAAAGGAATACGAGCCATTTCTTATACTGAGGCGCCTGTTCCATCGCCTGCCATCCGCGGAGTAACAGGTAATAATTGATTAAGCCGTAAATAAGAAAGACGATTGAGAAAAAAAGAAGGAAACTCCATTTCATAATGAATCCGTTTTAATTTATTTTTCTTTTACTTAACGTATAAAACTGATATTCATTCCAATCGTTTATCGATCACGAGATTAAAAAACATGTGTTTTTTATTGAAAAAGATTTAAAAAAACAATAATATGATAGTTACAAATAAGAGTCAATTATTTACTATATGCAGAGGTAAAGCGCGATGTTTTTAAGAATGATTACAGCTTTAACGATTATGTTGATCCTGAGTCTTGCTGATTCGCTATTGGCCCAGTGGCAGAAAACAGAACCCAAAACACGCAATGACCGGTCGGTGAATATCACAGGAATTGTTTTTCAAGATCACCTGACTTTTTTGGGAACGCACGCGGGCGGGGTTATGCGGTATGACGGTTCCAATTACACATTCATTGACATGAGTTCAGGATTAGTATCGAATGAAGTCCGCGCGCTTGCGGTTGATCCGGCGGGCGATGTTTGGATCGCCACCACGAAAGGCGTGAGCGTATGGAATCCTAAAAAATTTGTTCATTATACCAAAGGCATACAGAAAGACGCCGTGAAGATTGATACGGATGAATTTACCGCGCTTCACATCGACGACGACGGCAATGCCTGGATGGGTAGTAAAAAAGGCCTCTACAAGCGCACGCCGAACGATAAATGGTTTTTTTATGATCAGAAATCAACAAACAAGGCCATGCCGACGAATGAAATACGCGCGATCCACTCCAACTGGGA
>JBBIRG010000071.1:0-8145 GCA_037441945.1 Bacteroidota bacterium
AATCATCGCGGATAGTTTATGTAAGCCGGTTCTGTGAAAGCAGAGCCGGCTTTTTTTTATGCTTACGTGATTAGAGTGCGATAGAGAATGAATGAAAACGATCGGGAAGAAGAACGCCCGTCTCTGAAAATAACAGTTGCGAAAGTCGAATTTTTGGATTACATTACGCCGGTTTCATTGGGGCTGTAGCTCAGCTGGGAGAGCGCATCGTTCGCAATGATGAGGCCACCGGTTCGATCCCGGTCAGCTCCACTGCAAATTTAAAAAGTTCATCCGCGCAAATCCGTGTTGATCCGTCCGCCGCGACGGATTCGTGTTCTAGGTATTCGAAAGCGGATTTACACGGATTGTAAAATCTATCGGTCTTTGCTTTTATCCGCGCAAATCCGCGTTGATCCGTTTAATCCGTGTTCTATGGATTAATAAGCGCGATCGAAGTAAATTTTTTATTGGTTATCAGGAAACAGAATTGGGGGCGGAAGGTTTGTTTAGCAGGTTGTTTACAACGCCGACAAATTCATCAATTGAGAACAGTTTGTTCATAAAATAATCCGCTCCGGCGGCCAGGGCTTTTTTGCGATTGCTAGTCACGGTAACCACAACGACGGGTATATCGCGCGTCGCCTCATTTTTTTTTAATTCCTCGCACAGCGTCAGTCCGTCCTTGCCCGGCATCATGATATCCAGCGTGATCAGATCGGGTTTTTCCGATAAAGCCAGTTTAAGTCCTTCGTGGCCGTCGCGCGCTTCAATGACGTCGTATGACGAAAACCGCAGGATACGCCTGAGCATATCGCGGACTTCGTCTTCATCGTCGATAATCAGTATGGTATGATTTCCGGGTTTCAATTCATTCCGCCTTTGTATTTAACTTTAAATATCGAAAAAAAACAATTGTAAATGAATAATTTATCATTTATTTTAATCAATAATTACATTAACCGCTGACGTAAGGTAACAAATCATCGCCAGAAAGTCAACGAGCATTTCATAAAAAGCAAAAATACGTAAAAATATATTAACAGCGCAAAAAAAAGACCGTAAAGAAATATTACCACTATGCAAAAGAATTTGTATGATAAAATAACCTATCTTAAGGGAGTAGGACCAAAACGAGCCGAAACGCTTAATGAAGTCAACATTTTTACCATTTGGGACCTTTTAAATTACTTCCCTAGGCGATATTTAGACCGAACCTGCATTAAAAAGGTCAATCAGCTGAAAATAGGCGAAACGGCAACGGTTGTCGGGATTGTTGATAATTTCGGATTGGTAAAAAACCGGAATATGAAAGGCTCGCGCTTTCGTCTGATCATTTCCGATGATACGGGATATCTTTCTCTCGTATGGTTTCGGGGCGCGTCGTATTATCAAAACGCTTTTACTATTGGCGAGATGATTGCGGTATTCGGAAAGATCGACTATTATCACAACGAAATCCAGATCGCCCATCCCGAATTTGACCGCATTGACGACGGCGACGATAACCGGCTCATGCACACGGGCGCCATTATTCCCTTATACCCTGCGACGGAAGAACTTCGCAAGATATGGCTCGACAGCAGGGGATTCCGGAGGTTGATCCAGCCTCTATTGCCTGTGACGGCGGGGATTAATGATACACTGCCGATAAATATCCTGCAGAACTGCGGTTTGATCCCGCTGTCCAAAGCGTACGAGCAGATTCATTTTCCGTCATCGGTCGAAACGTTGAAATCCGCTCAGGAGCGGCTGAAATTCGACGAGTTCTTTTTCCTCGGCCTTATGATGGCTTACCTGAAGCGAAAGATCAAAGTCCAGCCGAACGGAATCGAGTTCGGCCGGGTGGGCGAAAAAACAAAGGAACTTGTGGCGCGGCTGACGTTCGAACTGACGGAGCCGCAGAAAAAAGTTTTGCGTGAAATACGGCAGGACATGAAATCACCGCACGCGATGAACCGGCTCCTGCAGGGCGACGTCGGGAGCGGAAAAACGATTGTAGCTTTGCTCGCAATCCTGATCGCCGTGGAGAACGGCTACCAGGCCGCGTTTATGGCGCCGACCGAAATTCTCGCCGAACAGCATTTCACCGTCCTGCGGGAATACCTGGACGGAATGAATGTTTCGGTCGTTCTGCTCAAAGGCGGCCAGAAGAAAGCGGAACGCGAGTGCGCGCTGGCGGCCGTGGAAAGCCATCAGGCCGATATTATCGTCGGGACGCATGCGCTGTTCCAGGAAAAAGCGACGTTCGCGAAACTGGGACTGATTATCATCGACGAACAGCACCGGTTCGGCGTGATGCAACGCGCGGAGATCCGGCAAAAAGCCGTCGACAGCGGCGTCAACCCCGACGTTCTGGTGATGACCGCCACGCCTATCCCGCGCACGCTAGCGATGACCGTGTACGGCGACCTCGACGTTTCCGTGATCGACGAACTGCCGTCGGGCCGCAAGCCTGTAAAAACCGTCGCCCGCAGCGAAAACGCGCGCCCCAAGATCAACGAATTCATCCGCAGGGAAATCCGTTCCGGCCGCCAGGGTTATATCGTGTTTCCGCTGATCGAACAAAGCGAAAAATCGGACCTCAAAGCGGCCACCGAAGCCTGCGAACACATGTCGGAGGAGGTTTTTCCCGAATTCCGAATTGGGCTGCTGCACGGACGGATGAAATCCGCCGAAAAGGAACGCGTCATGCATGATTTCAAAAACCGCGCGCTCGATCTGCTCGTCAGCACCACGGTCGTGGAAGTCGGCGTGAACATAACGAACGCGACGTTCATGATCATCGAGCACGCCGAACGGTTTGGGCTGACGCAACTGCACCAGCTGCGCGGACGCGTCGGGCGCGGCGCGGTGCAGTCGTACTGCATCCTGATGGTGAACGAACGCGCCATGACCGACGAATCGCGCCGTCGCATCGAAGCGATGTGCCGCACCAGCGACGGATTCGTGATCGCCGAGGAAGACCTCGATATCCGCGGGCCGGGCGAGTTTTTCGGAACCCGCCAGTCCGGACTGCCGGAACTCAAACTGGCGCACATCATCTACGCCCGGCCGATATTAGAAAAAGCGAGAAAAGAGGCGTTCCGGCTCATTCAGGAAGATCCACAGCTTCGCGCGCCGGAACACGCCGCCATACGGAAAAAATTTATCGAGGAATACCAGACCAAATACGGACTCGGACAGATCGGATAGCGTTACTTTTTGATTTCCTTTTTCACAAGGCGGACGCGTTCCCGGAAAACCGCGATGCGTTCTTTCAGGGCATCGTCTGATGTAATCGATTCGGATTGAGCAAAAAAATTATCCGCCATGTCGACCCGGTCCGAATCATAGGACGGAAAAAGCCCGAACGCGTTGGTTTTAGCGGAAAACAGCGCGACCACGCCTTCCTTAAACAAACGAATATCTTCCGGATCGCTGTGCGTTTTACCGCGATAAGCCGTGGGAGTCACGGCGTATTCATAATCGGGACGAAGGTCCGCGAGCCCGGCGGGACTGTGATCAAAACTCCTGTTTACCAGCCATGACGCCGCGCCGTATCCCGCCAGCATCACCAGTACGGCCGCCGCCGCGCGGAATGTCACGCGAAGCGCGCGCGACCGTTTTTTTATGCCTCTCGCTTTTTCATTCAGCATCCGGATATGCGTTTCCGGATCGGGAAGGCAGATCTCGTCAAACCTGGTTTTCATGCGTTCGTATGTTGCGCGGCATTCGGCGCATGCGTCTAAATGTTCACGCATGGCTCGGAGAGTCTGCTCATCAACCGGATATTCGCCGGACATGATGTAATCGGAAATTTGTTCCGGGGATAAATGAATCATTTGAATTCTTTATTTTTATTCTTTTGGTATCGAAAACTTCATTTCAAACTTTTGGCTTCTTACTGTATGATTGAATTACTTTCAAAAAAGTACCACAACTTAATAGAATTGCTGTTTCTCGTCTTTCAATAAATCGCTGAAAAAACTTGATTTGCGTAATTTTTTTAAACCTCGGTAATATAAATTTTTTACAGTTTGCTCATTGTTATCGAGTTCTTTTGCTATTACGGGATTCGGAGTGTTTTCAAATATTTTTTTAATGACCACTACCGCTTCAGCGGGCGTCATCAGCTTTTGTATCTTTGCCGACAATTCGCATTTGGATTCCTGATTGATAATATCCGTCATTATTTGATCGTTTACCGGATAGTCGTTTTCATTTATTTCGTCTGTTAAAGACTCGAATTTGTTTTTTTTAATTTTAACGAATTCAAATAGCGAATGTGTACAGACTACCTTTAACCAGGCGGCAAAATTTTCCGGCTTTCTTACTTTGTCATAATTCTTTAAAAAACGAAAGTAGGCTTTTTCAATCAGGACGTCAACGTCCGATGGTTTAAAAAGATTATCATGCAAACAACGTTTGATAAAAAATTTTCTGATTTTAAAATAGGACCAGATCTGGATTTTCTCCAGATCTGCCTGATTTCTAAGATTTCGCCATTGAAGAATCGTTTGTTGGATATCTATCTCTTCATGAATATTATATCCTATATTATTAATAATTTGTGTTGTTTTTTTTAATGTCATATCGGCGGATGTGGTACTTTTTTTAAGTTCATTCAATCTACTAATAGAGGCATGGCCTGATAAAAGTACAACAAACCAAGATAAGATTCAAATGGAAAATACGACAAACGAAATCAATTATGCATTCACAATAAACCCGCCGCCGCAAAAAAAGACGGTTCATGTTTTGTCGAACGATTTGCCGTTGATCAGCATGATGAATCGTATTTTTTATTCATTAGGTTACGCCATGATTTATTCCCATGATTACCCTTCCGTTCTGGCGAATATCCGGTTATTCCCGACGGATATAATTGTGATCGACTGCGATATGAGTCCCAGTTATTGCCGTAATATTTTTAGGCATATCGGCGGGATGAATCCGGACGCGGTCATTTTTCCCGTCGTTTCCCGCTTATGTCCGCTCACAACATCCGGTCGTTTACCGGTGGAACCGGCGCATGTATTTCACAAGCCGTTATCGGCCGATATGTTTTATCAAATTGTGAACCGGATTCTGAACCCGACAATAGGCAACCGTCCGGGACAGGCTGATCAATTTCCTGAAAAAAAAATAACCATTTAATTTACGGAACCAAACGATGCCCAGGGGATATGTTATACGCAACGGCGATACGCTCGACGCTATTGCGACGGAATTTTACGGACAGGCCGGGGTGAGCCTGCAACTGGCGCAGTACAACGGGATTCTCAACCCACATGAGATCCGGCCGCGACGGCATATACTCATTCCATCCTACATCGAGCTGACCGGACAGGAAACAGGGCAGGTCGGCGCGAATAAGCCGCCGCACGGATTAAATGCCATAATCGAAAAGTTCGGCAACATTTACGATTTTATCCGTTGCGACGGAACGCTTTACTGGAAATGGGAAGATGACTATATGACGCGCTGTGAAATTCCATTTGCCGTCCCGTTGTCGGTGTATCCCGCTCTGTTTACCAACCAGATTTACTGTCACAGGGAACTGGCGGATCTTTTTTCCGGCGTGTTTGAGAAAATATACAGACAGGGCTCATGGAAAGCGATTGCCAGTTACGGCGGTTGTTTTCAGTACGGATACGATCTGCATTCTGGAAAAATTTCCCCGCATGCCTGGGGTATAGCGATCGACCTGAACGTTGAGTCAAACGCGCTTGGATCAGAGGGCGATATGGATCCGGATATCATCGAACTGTTTGCGGAGAGCGGATTTCAGTGGGGCGGCGACTGGCCTGGACGGTTCCGCGACCCCATGCATTTTCAATACTGTACAGGATACTGAATGAGGGAAACGGGGTCAACCGATCGGTAGTTTAATTGACAGCTGTCGTAGCTGTCTATCGTTTTTCAGGTTGGGACCGTTTACAGACGATTTTGGATAATGTGGGAATATCAGAATCGTCTTTTTTTTTGTGCAATCCACGATTTGCGAAACCGTTTACAGCTGATAACACAAAACCGAATATCTACTTTCCGTCGCGGCGGGCGAAGTCACCAAGCGAATACAGTTATAAATATTCATTCTTCGTGGAAAAAGTTTTCTCTTTTCGTTCTTCCCGGGCTTTGCGGTAAGAAATATTCCTCCGCGATTTCCCTGTCGCCTCTGTGGTTAGTTTTTTACCGCGGAGAAACGAAAATCAGTTTCAGGAATAGGAATTCGTTTCCTGCACAAACGCAAGCTGAAGTTCGCGAATGGCGCCGTCAAGCATGTTTTGTTCGTGAGAGGAGAGGTTGTTCCGTGTTTTAGCCTGCAGCATGATCAGCAGGTCGATCGTCGATTTTGCGGCGTCAGGATTTTTTTCGATTTTATGGGTCTCCGGATTCGGAACTTTACCGAGCTGAGCCAACGCCGACATCTGGAACATCAGCACCACATTCATAAACAGCATCTCGTTTTTCTGTTCGGGCGTCATTTTATCAAGCATATCCCTTATCTGTTTTTCGTTCATTCCTTGTTCCATCCGGGTTACTTTTTTTTGTTTTTTGTTTTTTGTTTTTTATCTTAATTTTACGGTGAAATGAATATCCTTATCCGGCGTCTGTAGGGGAAGAAGATAACAAAAATTTTAAACATATCAAAGTGTAATATGACCCGTGTATAATCAACGGTTAACAATCGCCATCATCGGCGCGACGGGCATGATTGGTAAATCCGTTTGCGCTCATCTGAGTCCGGCTCACGAACTCGTCGTATTCCGGAGGATGTCCCGTAAAAACCTCCCCCCCGCGCAAAACGGAACGTTTTTTTATTCTACGCCGGATGAACTGACCCGGCTGCTTGCCGGAACGGAATGCGACGTCATCATCAACCTGGCGGGCGAACCGATCGCCGGTAAACGCTGGTCCGAAGAACAAAAGCGAAAAATCGGAGACAGCCGCATCCTAACAACTCGCGCCGTCGTCGAAGCGGTTCGCCAAATGAGGAAGAAACCGCTGACCCTGATCAACGCCTCGGCGATAGGATTTTACGGCGAAACCGGCGAACGAACCGTTGATGAAAATTCGCCGCCGGGAAACGGTTTTCTCAGCAGGGTCTGCGCTGAATGGGAAAATGAAGCGCTGAAAGCCCGGCAGGAAGGCGTCCGTGTGGTTCTGCTCAGGTTAGGAATTGTTCTTGGAAACGGAGGAGCTCTGGCAAAATTGAAGATTCCTTTTCAATGGTTCGCAGGCGGGCCCGTCGGTAACGGAAGGCAATGGTTGTCATGGATTCATATTGATGATGTTTCCATGATTATTGAAATGAGCTTGCTGAATGAAGACATTCAGGGTCCGATAAACTGTGTCTCGCCCGAACCGATGAGAATGAGCGATTTCGCTAAAACGCTCGGAAAAACAATTCACAGACCTTGCTTTTTACGCGCGCCCGCATGGGTGATCCGGGCTCTTTTAGGTGAAAGCGCTTCCCTGCTGCTGTTAAGCCAGAAAGTTATCCCCGCTAAACTGGAAATCCTGAGTTTTCAGTTCCATTTCCGGAAAGCCGACGCGGCGATGGCAAACCTGTTGGTCAGGCAAAGATATTAACGGTTCATTCTGCTTTTGGGGGACGGCTTTTAGAGAGGCTTCTTCTTTAAAAATCTTTCTTAAAAATGTCTTGCGAAATAGCTTTTTTTATCATATTATTATTCTGTGCTTCCAATTCACTTGGTTGCCAATTTCAGTTTCTAAAAATAATTAACTCTTTTTTACCAGCATGGAGAAGTAAAATGAAAAAACGTTTGGTAATGCTCGCAGTCGCATCCTTTGTCTTTACCTGGATTTTATCGGGTTGCTTCCAGACCGAAACTTGGACCACCATCACGGCGAAGGGCGGAATGGAACGCAAAGTAGACATCCAGATCGACAAGACCAACAAAGATCAGTTGAAGTCCAAAAAAGAAGCTTTTGAAAAAGACGGCTGGAAGGTCTCTGAAGACGAAAAAGACGCCAAGTATCACCTGATCGCCGAAAAGAAAGTCGACGACGCCAACGCTTTCAAATCCCCGTTTGATGACACGCAGGTTAAACTGGAAAAGAAAGATAAAAAATTTCTGTTTACCGAAGTGTTCGACAGCAAGAAATCCGCCGGTATTACCGATACCTCTCGCTCCGCTTGGACCGGTTTGAAATACA
>JBBIRG010000071.1:8165-9072 GCA_037441945.1 Bacteroidota bacterium
ATTGAGAAATCAACCGCCGACAAAACCGACGGCAGCAAAGCGACCTGGGAATTCGACGTGAACAAAGTGTTTGACACAGGCACCTTCACCATGTCAGCCGAATGCTCCGAGGCCGGCGGTATGTGCGGAAGCACGATATTCGTTTCCGGCATCGGATTAGCCCTGTTGCTCTTCCTGGTCAAGTTCACCTTTGACAAAGTAATGGTTTACCGTCGCAGGAACAAGCTGGTTGTTGAATAAACAAACCGGTTCTGAATTTTTTAAGGTAACCTTGAAAAAGGTTACCTTTTTTATTTCTTTTATTTATATTCCCATCATAAATATTCTTTGGATTATTAATAACCGCGGGAATTTCTGGATGATGAAAATCGGTATTACCTGTTATCCCACATACGGCGGCAGCGGCGTTCTCGCAACGGAACTCGGCATTGAGATGGCCAGGCGAGGTCATGACATTCATTTTATAACATCCTCGGTTCCCTTCCGGCTGCAGGCATTTACCGATCATATTTATTTTCACGAAGTTGAGGCGATGACGTATCCCGTCTTCGATCATTCCCCGTACTCTCTGGCGCTGTCAGCGCGCATGGCCGAAGTGGCCGAAATGGAAGACCTCGACCTGCTTCACGTGCATTACGCGATTCCCCACGCTCCCGCGGCCTATCTCGCAAAACAAATGGTCCGCAAAAACAACCGGCTCAAAGACCTGAAAATTGTCACGACTTTACACGGGACGGATATCACGCTGCTCAGCATGGACCGGTCATTCCAGAACCTGATCCGTTTCAGTATTGACGAGAGCGACGGCACAACCGCGGTGTCCAAGTATCTCCGGAATAAAACCTACGCCGAAATCCAGCCGAACCAGTCCATCAAAGTCATTCATAATTTCGTGGATACTGAGCAG
>JBBIRG010000072.1:0-993 GCA_037441945.1 Bacteroidota bacterium
CGCCACCTTCTACTCGGCCCCCGGCAAGGGCAAGGAGGAGCTCGCCCGCATCCTCAAAATGGAACCCAAGCCGATCGGCGCCCAGCACTTCGGCGCGACCAGCGACCGTCTGATGCGCGAAGGCAAGATCGACCAGGCGACGCAGTATATGGGCCGGCCGTATCAATTGTCTGGAAAGATCATCAAGGGTGACGGACGGGGACGGAGCATCGGCATCCCCACGGCCAACCTGAAACCGTCAAACCGCAATAAACTGATTCCCATGTCGGGCGTTTACGGAACGATCGTGAACATTGACGGCGCATCCTATCGCGCGGTTACCAACATCGGGCACCGGCCTACTTTTTACGGTTATCAGATGCAGTCGGTTATTGAGTCTCATATACTGAATTTCACCGGCGATATTTATGAAAAGGAACTGACCCTCCGGTTCATAAACCGAATCCGCGACGAATTTCACTTTCGGTCGAAAGACGAACTCGTGCAATCGATCCGAAATGATATCGCTTTTTTTGAAAATTTTCAGATAATATAATTTTATTTGATTTATTATAATTTATTTTGTATACTTTAAATTGAATTAAATAAGGAGTAACGACAGTTTATGGCCATTACGAAAGAAATGAAATCGGAACAGGTGATTAAATTCGGCGGCAGCGCGCAGAATACAGGAACAACGGAAGTGCAGGTTGCGCTACTGACTGTGCATATTAACGATCTGACCAAACATCTACAGGCGCACAAAAAAGCCCACAGTTCCCGCCGTTCATTGTTAAAAATGGTCGGCCGCCGCAAGAGGCTGTTGAGCTATCTCGCGCATAAGGATATTGAAAAGTACAGGTCCTTAATCGGCGAACTGGGCATACGCAAGTAATAGCCAAACATCCGTTAGCCCGATCCGTCGGGATAACTTTTTTTTTACTCGTCGGCGCCTGATGATGATCCCGGACGATTGGATTTCAGAAAAAGTCATCCGCAACGCGCTCTTCAGGA